>JBKPRV010000269.1:0-6080 GCA_046734715.1 Actinomycetota bacterium
ACTCACCCCCAACCACCGAGCTATCAGCCGTCGTCCCAGGTCAGACATGGTGTCAGAGTGACCGCGAAGCCGTACGCAACCCCTCAGAGCTCCACCTGTGGCTCACGTTGACCGAGTCGCCTCGCCCATCCGCATGACGTCCTCCCGTTCGCCGGCGATCATCCCTCCGAGTACGTCGGCGGCGGCGCGGTCGTTGGCGGGCAGGGCGTGGGCGTAGCGGTCGAGCATGGTGGCGACCTTGGACCAGCCGCCGCGCTGTGCGACGACTTTGGGGTCGATGCCTGCACCGAGGAGTTGGGTAGCCATGAAGTGGCGGAGATCGTGCAGCCGGCTCTCGGACAGGCCGGTCACCCACCAGTGCAGGTGCCTGTACTTCCTGGATGTGGAGTCGGGGCGCCAGGGGTGCTGGCCGAGGATGTCGTCAGAGAACACGTAGGCATCGGGCGGGAAGGTGGCGCCGGCCGCGGTAGCTCGCTCGACCTGGCGGCCGTGGTGGGCCAGCAGTACGGCGACGACATAGGGATCGATCGCGACGTTGCGGCCGGAGCGCTTGGTGCGGGAGGCGGGCCGGTCGATGGGTATGGACGTGCGGGGACGGCCGTCGGGGTAATGGGTGCCGTCGGGGCCGATCACAATGACGCGGGTGAAGCGGGCCGAGGCGGTCGCCGGTGCGAGATCGAGGTGGTCCCAGCGCAGTGCGCAGAGCGCGCCCCGCCGGGCTCCGGTCACGATGGCCAGTTGCAGGAACAGCGCAAGACGGTGATCGATCTCCTCGGCCTCTGCGAGGAGCTGGATGACGTCGATGTTGGCGGGAGGCTCGACTTCTTGTTCGAGGATCTCGCCCGGTTCGGCATGGTCAGCGGGGTTGCGCCGGATCCAGCCCCACTTCACGGCCTGGCCGAGCGCTGAGCGCACGACGGTGTGGATCCGGTTGACGCGGCCAGCCGTGAGCGGCGTGCTGTGCCGGCACGGTTGGTCGTCACATGGTGTCCAGCTCTGGCAGGCGCCTTCATGCGGACAGGCGGGGCGCTCGCACTTCTGTCTCTTGCACCGGGGCCCGTGTTCGATGCATGGCGCCATCGGGCAGGGGCGGTGGGTGCACGGGCGCCCTCTGGCGCCCAGCTCCGCATAGAGGACGTCGAGGGTGTGGGTGGTGATCTTCGCGACGTCGACGTCATGCAGCGGACGCAGGTTGCGGGCGACGATCCGCCGGTGCTCCTGCAGCGTGTTGGGTGGCCAGCGCCGCTGCTTCACGGCAATCCACTGGGCAGCCAGGTCGCCGAACGTCCCCGCCGCCACTACGGCGTCGCCGTCGGCGAGTTCGATCGCCCACCGGTCGCATTGCGCCTGGGCCTCCCGCTTGCCGGACGCACGGACGTGTCTGGACGCCTGCGTCTTCTTGCCAGTCAGCGGGTCCTTGCCCGTGTAGAGCCGCATCTCCCAGACGCCAGGACGCACCTCGCGCACGCTTCCTGCCATGGCGAGACGGTAGGTCTAGACGGGAAAGGATGGGGTGCGGGATGGGTTGGCTCCAAAACGAACGAGGCCCCAGGATGTTCCCGGGGCCTGTGACCTGGTGATTTGTGTGGCACCCCCAACGGGATTCGAACCCGTGCCGCCACCTTGAGAGGGTGGTGTCCTAGGCCACTAGACGATGGGGGCAAGAGGTGGACACGACAGGATAGCCGGACGGTACGGATGGTCGAAACCCGGGTTCGGGGCCGATTTCCGGCCGGTTGCGTAGCATGCCGGCTTGGTTGGGCCAGGTCCTGGGGAGGATGAGGGTATGACTTCGACTGCGGCCGGCGGGGGCGTGTACGAGGTTGGGGGGCGGGTGGTGAGCCTGCCGTGTGTCGTGCGGGACGCATCGGCGGGGACGGCGATGTTCGAGGTCGATGGTGACGCGGCGCAGGCGATGGTGCCGGATGCGTTCGAGGTCGTCGAGTCGGCGCCGGGGCGGTGCCAGCTCGTGATCGCGGTGATCGACTACAGGGACAACGATCTCGGGGACTACCTGGAGATCGGGATCACGTTCTTCGTGGTGCCGCGGGGTGGGCTCGGCGAGCCGGGGACGTACATCTACCGGTTGCCGGTGGACCAGGGGTTCACCTGTGAGGCCGGGCGATTGATCTGGGGCTTCCCCAAGTCGGTCGAGGAGATCACGCTCGACTACGAGGACGACTCGGTGACGGCGACGTTGAGCATGGGTGGCGAGCTCGTCCTGCGGCTGACGCTGCCCCGGGGTGGGGACGACGTGATGGCGCCGGCGGCGATGGTGACCTACACGATGATCGACGGTGTGGCTTGCCGGACGCCGTTCACCCAGGGTGGGGCCGGGGCGCAGGTGCTCGTCGGGGACGAGGGCGTCCGGCTGGAGCTCGGGGATCATCCGCTCGCGCGGGAGCTGGCCGCACTGGGGCTACCGGCGGACGCGGTCCTGTCGACCTGGACGGAGCGGATGTCCGGGTCGTTCGGGGGGCCGGCGGGCGTCGGGCCCTGAGCCGGGCCAGAGCGGACCGACGCCCTACCGGGGAGGGATGCGCCAGTCGACCGGGTCTCGGCCCGCGGCCACGAGGGCCTCGTTGGCGCGGGAGAACGGGCGGCTGCCGAAGAAGCCGCTCGACGCCGAGAGCGGGGACGGGTGCGGTGACTCGATGATGGTGTGGCGGCCCGTGTCCACCAGGGCCTTCTTCTTCCGGGCCGAGGCACCCCAGAGGATGAACACCACCCGCTCGGGCTTGGCGCTGACCACCCGTAGCACCTCGTCGGTGAACGTCTCCCAGCCCTTGTTCTGGTGCGAGGCCGCCCTCCCCCGGCGGACGGTCAGCGACGCGTTGAGCAGCAGGACGCCCTGGCGGGCCCAGCTGTCCAGGCAGCCGTGGTCGGGCGGCGGGATGCCCAGGTCGGACTCCAGCTCCTTGTAGATGTTCTGCAGTGACGGCGGCAGGCCCACGCCCGGCCGCACCGAAAAGCAGAGGCCGTGCGCCTGGCCGGGGCCGTGGTACGGGTCCTGGCCCAGGATCACCACCTTCACGTCGGCGTAGGGGGTGAGGTGCAGCGCGGCGAACACCTCGTCGGGCGCGGGGTAGACGACCCCGCCGGCCCGCTCGTCGGCCACGAACTGCTGGAGCTCCCCCCAGTACGGCTTCTCGAACTCGCCCCGCAGCACCGGGTTCCAGTCGGTCTTCATCGACCACCAGACTGGCAGACTGGCGGCCGTGAGTGAACGACCCGAGCTTGTGCGGCTACGGGCCGTGTGCATGGCCCTGCCCGAGGTCAGCGAGCGGGACAGCCACGGTTCACCGACCTGGTTCGTGCGAGCGAAGAAGACCGTCGCCACCTACGTCGACAACCACCACGGCGACGGTCGCCTGGCGTTCTGGTGCCCCGCCCCGCCCGGGGTGCAGGAGGCCATGGTGACCGAGGAGCCCGAGCGCTTCTTCCGGCCGCCCTACGTCGGCCCTAGCGGGTGGCTGGGCGTGCGCCTCGACCGCGACCCCGACTGGGACGAGATCACCGGGATCATCGAGGAGGCCTACCGCAAGGTCGCCCCCAAGCGCCTCGTGGCCCTGCTCGACGGAGCCGAAGGCCGCCGACAGCCAGACGAGTAGCACAAAGCCCCAGGCCTGTGACCTGGGGCTTCACTCGAGAGTTCGCTCGGGGGGAAGGACTCGAACCCTCAATGACTGGACCAGAACCAGTAGTGTTGCCGATTACACCACCCCCGAAGGCGGAAGCGACACCCTACCCGGACGGATCGTCCTGTCGCACCTCGGTCTAGGGCGAGTCGGGCTCCTCGGTGGAGATCGTGGTGTCCAGTTGGTGCTCGACTTTGTCGTCGATGTGGACGAGCCGGCCGAAGCCGATGATGCGCCCGATCGACACCGCGGCCGTCTCCTCGAAGTAGTCGCGCGGCGAGCCGCCCTTGCGGCTGGGCGACACCACCGCGTCGAGGCCCAGCTCGTCCGCGATGGCCTCGACCCGCAGGGCGTGGTAGCCGTCGGTGACCAGCACGGCCCGGGTCATCCCTCGGTCGCGGAGGATCCGCGCCGCCGCGGCCAGCGACTCCCACGAGTTGGCGCCCTGGTTCTCCCGCAGCAGGTCGGCCTCCGGGACGCCGTTGGCCATCAGGTACTCGGCACCGGCGGTGGCCTCGGTGCAGCGGTCGCCCTCCCGCTTCCCGCCGGTGACGACGATGCTGCTCGCGATGCCGGACTGGTACAGGTCGAGGGCGTGGTGCAGCCGCCGTTCCAGCACCGGCGACGGCCGGCAGTCGTACTGCGCCGCCCCCATCACCACGATGGCATCGGCGGGGCGGGCGTCGTCACGCCGGCTGGCCAGCCACACCTGGACGAAGGTGATCATCAGGTAGGCCAGCAGCAGCCCGCCGAGCAGCAGCACGGCGCGCCACACCCACCGCCAGGGGACTCGGGCGCGGCGCCCCTCGGAACTGCGGCGGGCCGGCGGCCGCCGCAGGGTGGCGATCACAGCCGGGACCGGGCAGCTCGCAAGCGCTCGAGGGTGCGATCCCGGCCCAGCACCCCCAGCGACTCGTACAGCGGGAGACCCACGCTACGACCCATGGCCGCGACCCGCACGGGCCCCTGCGCCTTGCCCAGCTGCGGGTTCCCCTCCGCGTTCACGATGCCCGCGACCCGCGACGCCGCCTGCAACGCGGCCTGGATGCCGTCACCGTCCCACGCGCAGTCCGACAGCTCGGCGATAGCCGCGTCGAGCATCGCCGCCCCCCGCTCCCCCAACTTGACCACGGACTTCTGCCACGACTCGTCGTCGATGGCGATCTCGTCGGTCATCAGGAACTCGACCATGGGCTCGACCTCGGTGAGCACCCGCACCCGCTCCTGGGCCAGCTGGGCCAGGGGCCGCAGCGCCGCCTCGGTGGCATCGCCGTGGCGGAAGAACGGCCGGGAGCGCGCGATGAACTCCTCGGTGTCGAGCGCACGGATGTACTCGGCGTTGAAGTGGGTGAGCTTCTTCACGTCGAAGAACGCCGGCGAGGGCGTGACGGCCTCCAGCCGGAACAGCTCGACCATCTCGGCCAGCGGCCGGATCTCCACGCCGTCGGGAGCGCCCCACCCCAGCGTGCCGATGTAGTTGACCATGGCCTCGGGCAGGAACCCGTTCTCGCGGAACTCGGCCACCGACACCGCGGCAGCCTCGCGGCGCTTGGACAGCTTCTTGCGGGCCTCGTTCACCAGCACCGGCAGGTGAGCGAACACGGGCCGGTAGTCGAGGCCGAGCGCGTCACCGATGAGCAGGTACTTGGGCGTGCCGTTCACGTGCTCCTCGCCGCGCACGACATGGGTGATGCCCATGTCGGAGTCGTCGACCAGGTTGGCGAGCAGGAACGTGGGAACGCCGTTCGACCTCAGCAGCACGAAGTCCTCGAGCTTGGCGTTCTCGAAGCTGACCGTGCCCCGCACCAGGTCCTCGAACGACGTCGTGCCCTTGTCGGGCGTGCGGAAGCGCAGGGCGGTGCCGGGGCCCTGGTCCAGGCCCCGGTCGCGGCAATAGCCGTCGTAGCCCGGCGGGCCGCCGCGCTCGCGGGCCCGCTGCTGGACCTGCTCGGGCGTGCAGTCGCACCAGTAGGTGCGGCCCAGGGCCGACAACTCCCCGGCGGCCTTGGTGTGGAGGTCGAAGCGGTCGCTCTGGTGGACGACCTCGCCGTCCCAGGACAGGCCCAGCCAGCTGATCTCGGCCAGGATGTCGTCGGTCAGCTCGGGGCGGTTGCGCTCGGTGTCGGTGTCCTCGATGCGCAGCAGCATCTCGCCACCCTGCTGCCGAGCGATCAGCCAGTTGAACAGCACGGTGCGCGCCCCACCGACGTGCAGCCAGCCGGTAGGCGACGGCGCGAAGCGCAGGCGAGGTGAGGCGGCGACCATCAGGGATCCAGGGTATCCGCAGGGTGTGACGGGGAAGACCTCAGTTGCCGGATCAGCGCCGCCCGGCGGCCCTCGCTCGCGCGGGCCGTGCCGGCTTGTCCCCGTCGGCGGCCGGCGGAGGGGCCGGCTCCTCCATATCGGGCTCGGGGTCGAGCGTGGCCTCGTCGGGATCCGGGT
>JBKPRV010000270.1:0-14015 GCA_046734715.1 Actinomycetota bacterium
ACCTCCAGGCCGTTGCCCGCAGTGCGGCCGAGTGGCGTGTCCATGTCGGTGATCAGCGCCACGGTGCGCACCCCGTGGGCCTGGCCCAGGCCCACCATGGTCTCGGCCAGGCGCCGGGCGCGGTCGATCTCGGGCAGGAAGGCGCCTGAGCCCACCTTCACGTCGAGCACCAGCGCACGGGTCCCCTCGGCGATCTTCTTGGACATGATCGAGCTGGCGATGAGCGGGATGGCCTCGACCGTGGCCGTGACGTCGCGCAGGGCGTACAGCTTGCGGTCCGCGGGGCACAGGGTGTCGCTGGCCGCGCAGATCACCGCGCCCACCTCGCGCAGCTGCGCCACCACCTCGTCGGTCGACAGCGTGGCCCGCCAGCCGGGGATCGCCTCCAGCTTGTCGAGCGTGCCGCCGGTGTGGCCCAGGCCGCGGCCGGAGAGCTGGGGGACCGCGGCGCCGCACGCCGCCACCAGCGGGGCGAGCACGAGCGACACCTTGTCGCCGACGCCGCCGGTCGAGTGCTTGTCGACGGTAGGTCGCCCCACGCCCGCCAGGTCGAGGCGCTCGCCCGAGTCGATCATGGCCTGGGTCCAGGTGGCCAGCTCGCCCGGGGCCATGTCCCGCAGCAGGATGGCCATGCACAGCGCGGCCGCCTGCTCGTCGGCGATGGTCCCGGCCGTGTAGCCCTCGACGAAGAAGCGCACCTGCTCGTCCGACAGCTCGCCGCCGTCGCGCTTGGTGCGGATGACGTCGAGGACGTCGGTGGCCATCAGCGCAGCTCGTCCGGGCCGAACGCTCCGGGCAGCCACTCGGACATCGGGCGCTCGTTGACCAGCAGGTCCGGGCCTCCCGCCTCGAACAGCAGCTGGCGGCAGCGCCCGCAGCAGGCCAGGTCGTGGCCGTAGGGGTCGGTCACGGCCACCGCCACCAGCCGGCCCCCACCCTCGGTGTAGAGGGCGGAGACCAGGCCGCACTCGGCGCACAGGGTGAGCCCGTAGGACGCGTTCTCCACGTTGCAGCCGACCACCACCCGGCCGTCCTCGACCAGGCCCGCGGCGCCGACCGGGAACTCCGAGTAGGGCGCATAGGCCCGTTGAGCCACCTCGGCGGCTGCGGCTCGCAGGGCCTCCCAGTCGATCAGCGTGTCGGCCACCGGTGCTTAGCCCGCCACGTAGGGCTGGCCGTCGGCCGCGGGCGGGCGGGAGCGCCCGACCAGCCCGGCCACCACGACGATGGTCACGATGTAGGGCAGCATCAGCAGGAAGTCGGACGGGATGGGCGTGTCGAGCAGCGCCAGCCGGGTCTGCAGCTCCTCGGTGAAGCCGAACAGGAGCGCGGCCAGGAACGCGCCCACCGGGTGCCAGCGGCCGAAGATGAGCGCGGCCAGGGCGATGTAGCCCTTCCCGAAGGTCATGTTCTCGGTGAAGCTGCCCGTGGCGTCGAGCGTGAACCAGGTCCCGCCGATGCCGGCCACGATGCCGCCCAGCATCACGGACCGGTACCGGGTGCGCAGCACCTTGATGCCGACGGTGTCGGCGGCCCGGGGGTGCTCGCCGACGGACCGCACCCGCAGGCCCCAGCGGGTGCGGAACAGGGCCCACCACAGGACGATCACCAGGATGAACATGATGTAGGCGTAGATCGTGTTGTCGAACAGCACCGGGCCCAGCACCGGCAGCCGGTCGAGCAGCGGGATGCCGAAGGGCTGGAACGAGGCGGGCTCGTTGAGGTCGGGGTAGTCGGCCAGGATCTGCGCCGCCAGGTAGCTGGTCATGCCGAGGGCGAACAGGTTGATCACCGTGCCGCCGATGATCTGGTCGACCTGGTACTTGATCGACAGCACGCCGAGGAACGCGCCCAGCACCAGGCCGGCGGCCATGCCGGCCCCCAGCCCCACCCACGCGCTGCCGGAAGCGGCCGACGTGATCGCGGCCGTGAAGGCGGCGGTGAGCAGCATGCCCTCGATGGCGATGTTCACCACGCCGGAGCGCTCGCACAGCAGCCCGGCCAGGGCGCCGAGGGCCAGGGGCGTGCTGCGGAACACCGCCCCGTCGATGAGCCCGATGATGCTGACCGAGCCGTCCCTCGCCGCCCAGATCAGCAGGGCGATGGTGAACAGGGCGGCCGACACCCCGAACACGAGGTAGGCGTAGCGCCGGGCCCACGCCGTCGCCACCACCGCGATACCGGCTGCGATGACGATGACCGCCAGCGGGAGCACCGTGGCGCGGGCCGGCATGGTGAGGTCGGGCACCTGCGTGAGGACGTCCTTGCGGCTGAAGGTGAACGTCGAGTCCAGGCCCGACTCGCTGCCGAGCCCGAAGCTCACCAGCATCACCAGGCCGAGCAGGATCGTGGCGACGCCGAAGCCGGTCCGGCGCCGGTCGTGCTGGGCGTCGCCCGGCGCCTCCGGCTCGGGGGCCTCGCCCGTCGGGGGCAGCTCGTCGGTGACCGTCGCCGTCATCTAGGTCCCCCAGCTGGTGGTGAACGTGGCGCCGGTGCCCCGCCCCGCCTTGATGCGGTAGATGGCACGGACCAGGGCCGGGGCGGCCACGAACAGGATGATCAGGGCCTGGATCACGGTGATGATGTCGACCGGCGTGGACGTGGCCGCCTGCATGCCGGTGGAGCCCGAGCGGAGCACGCCGAACAGGAACGCGGCGCCCAGCACACCGATGGGGTTGGCCCGGGCCAGCAGGGCCACGGCGATGCCGTCGAACCCCAGGAAGAAGTAGTACTGGCCGGTCAGGCTGAAGCTCGGGCGGCCCAGGATGTTGACCGTCCCGCCCAGCCCGGCCAGGCCGCCGGCGAGCAGCATGGCCAGCACGTAGATGGCCCCCACGCTCATGCCCGCGTAGCGGGAGGCGAAGGGGTTGGCGCCCACGGCCTTGAGCCGGAACCCGACCGTCGAGCGCTCCAGCAGCCACCACACGATGACCGCGGCGGCGATGGCCAGGAACAGTCCCGCGTTCAGGGTGAGCTCGCCGATGGAGTAGTTCGGCAGGCGGGCGCTGTCCTGCACGGCCTTGGAGATGAGGTCGTCGCGGCCCGCGGGCTGGAACGCGTCCGACCGCAACGCGTAGTTGAGCAGGTTGTAGGAGATGTAGTTGAGCATGATCGTGGTGATCACTTCGTGCGCCCCGGTGCGCGCCTTGAGGACACCTGCGATCGAGCCCCACGCCGCCCCGCCCGCGAACCCCGCCAGGATGGCCAGTGGCAGGTGGATGGGGGCGGGCAGGTCCCAGGTGAAGCCCACCCAACCGGCGCAGGTGGCCCCGATCACGAGCTGGCCGGCGGCGCCGATGTTGAACAGGCCGGCCCGGAAGGCCAGCGCGACCGACAGGCCGGTGAGCGCGAGCGGCGTGGCCTCGGTCAGCGTGCGCCCCAGGGCGTGCGCCGAGCCCAGCGACGTCTCCCAGAGGGCGTGGTAGGCCGCGTAGACCACGTCCCAGGACGCCTGGAGGGCGCCGAGCGGGTCGGCGAAGAACGAGTTCCACTCGTTCAGGACGTCGGGCGTGGTGAAGATGATGACCAGCCCGCCGATGGCCAGCGCGGTGACGAGGGCCAGGAAGGGGATCAGCAGCGCGTTGCCCGCCGCCTTCAGCAGGGCGAGGGCCCGGGCCGCGGCGCCGTCGCCTGGCGCTCCCGCTTCGGCCTCGGGCGGTTCGGCCGGCGGCTCGGGGGGTGCGTCCGTGGCGGTGGTCATGTCACGGTCACTTCTTCCTCCTCGACCGGCTCGACCTCGGCGGCCTCCTCGACCGCGCCCGCCATCAGCAGGCCGATCAGTTCGCGGTTGGCCTCGGACCGGTCGACCACGCCGACCAGCCGGCCCCGGTAGATCACGGCTATGCGGTCGGCCAGGGCCAGTACCTCGTCCAGCTCGGACGAGTTGAGCAGCACGGCCGTGCCGAGGTCGCGCTTGGCCACGACCTGGCGGTGGATGTACTGGATGGAGCCGACGTCGAGGCCCCGGGTGGGCTGGGAGAGCACCAGCAGCTTGTCGGCGTGGAAGAACTCGCGGGCGATGATGACCTTCTGCTGGTTGCCTCCCGACAGCGTGGACGCCGCGGTGTCCACCGATGGGGTGCGCACGTCGAACTCCTGCACCAGGCGCCCGGCGTGCTGGCGCACCGCCTTGCGGTTGAGCCGGAGTCCCCGGGCGAACGGTGGGTTGCGCACCTGGTTGAGGACCAGGTTCTCCGACACCGCGAAAGTGCCGATGAGGCCGTCGCGCTGACGGTCCTCGGGGACGTGGGCCAGACCGGAGTTGAAGAGATGGTCGGCCCCTGCGCCGGTGACGTCCTGCCCGGCGAGGCGCACCGCGCCGGACTCGGGCGTCCGCATGCCGCAGATGGCCTCGACGAGCTCGGTCTGGCCGTTGCCCTGCACGCCGGCGATGGCCAGGATCTCGCCCGCTCGGACCTCGAACGAGACGCCGTCGACGACCCGCTGGTCCCGATCGTCGCTGACGAAGAGGTCCTCGACCTCGAGGACCGCCTCGCCGGGCTCGGCCGGCGTCTTGTCCACCACCAGCTGCACCTCGCGGCCCACCATCATGGACGCGAGGGCCTGCTCGTCGGCCTCGGCGGGCGTCGTGGTCCCTACCACCCGGCCGCCCCGCAGCACGGTGATCTGGTTGGCGACCGCGGTGACCTCGCGCAGCTTGTGGCTGATGAAGATGATGGACCGGCCGCCCTCCGCCAGCCGGCGGATGATGCCCATCAGCTCGTCGATCTCGCTCGGCGTGAGCACGGCGGTGGGCTCGTCCAGGATGAGGCAGCTGGCGTCGCGGTAGAGCGCCTTGAGGATCTCGACCCGCTGCTGGACGCCGACCGGCAGGTCCTCGACCGTGGCGTCGGGGTTGACGGCCAGCCCGTAGGTGTCGGACAGCTCGACCACGCGCCGGCGTGCCTCGGCCCGGTCGAGGCTGCCCAGGGGCCCGGTGGGCTCGATGCCGAGGATGACGTTCTCCGCCACCGTGAAGACCGGCACGAGCATGAAGTGCTGGTGCACCATGCCCACCCCGGCGGCGATGGAGTCGGCCGGCGAGCGGGCGACGAGCGGCTCACCGTCGAGGAGGATCTCGCCCTCGTCGGGCCGGTACAGCCCGAAGAGGATGTTCATGAGCGTGGACTTGCCTGCGCCGTTCTCGCCGAGCAGGGCGTGGACCTCTCCGCTCTCCACGGAGAGGTCCACGCCATCGCAGGCCACGACGCCGGGGAACCGCTTGGTTATGCCCCGGAGCTCGACCTTCATGGGCTCAGGTGTACCTCAGGACGGCGGCGACGTCTGGATGTCCCCGTCGATGATCTGCTGCTTCAACTCGTCGAGGCGGTCCTTGAGCTCCTGGGGGACCTGGCTGTCGAAGTCGTGGAACGGGGCGATGCCCACGCCGTCGTTCTCCAGGGTGCCCTGGTTGGTGCCGCCCTCGAACGTGTCGTTGGCCGCGGCCAGGGTCACGTCCTTGACCGCCACGTCCATGTTCTTCATGACCGAGGTCAGGAACAGGTTGCAGCTCTCCTCGACCGACACGCAGCCGTCGGTGTCCACCCAGATGAGCTTGGCATTGCCGCCCGAGGCCTCGACGGCCTCGATGGAGCCGAGGCCCACCGGCCCGGCCACCGGCATGATGATGTCGGCGCCCTGGTCGAGCAGGCTCTGGGTGGTAGCGCGGCCCTTCGCCTGGTCGGTGAAGTCACCGGTGAACAGGCCGTCGTTGGCGGCGTTGTCCCAGCCGATCAGCTTCACGGTGGTGCCATTGTCCGTGTTGTACTGCTCGATGCCGAGCTGGAAGCCCTTCATGAAGATGTTCACCGTCGGCAGGTTGATGCCGCCGTAGGTGCCCACCGTGCCGGTCTCGGTCATGCCCGCGGCCAGGTAGCCGGCGAGGAATGCGGCCTGGTCGGTCGAGAACACGAGCTCGGCCACGTTGTCGAAGTTGCGGTCCTGCTCGGTCGCGGTGTCGAACAGGTCGTTGTCGACGATTGCGAAGAGCTGGTCGGGATTGGCATCGGCCGCCTCAGCGGTGGCGTCGCCCAGCAGGAAGCCCACCGTGATGATCAGCGTGCAGTCCTGCGACATCAGCTCGTCGATGTTCGGGGCGAAGTCGGCCTCGCTGGTGGACTCGAGGTAGTTCGGCTCGAAGTCGAGCTCGGCCGCCGCGTCCTGCAGGCCCTTGAACGCCGTCTGGTTGAACGAGCGGTCGTCGACCCCGCCGGTGTCGGTCACCTGGCAGGCCGTGAAGTCACTGCTGCTACCGCTGCCACCCCCTTCGGTGGTATCGCTCGAGGTGTCGGGGTCGTCTTCGCCGCAAGCCGCGGCGACGAGCGCCAGGCCGAGCAGTACACCGAGAAGTTTCACCCACCGTCTTTGCGCCATCACGTTCGTATCTCCCTGTCGTGGAACGGGTGACCCCCCGGGGGTCACCGCCCGCACAGTAGTCACATTTCCCCCTCCGAACGGGGGACGTCGGTCCTCCTGCCTGGTCCTCGGCGGGACTGGCAGACAGATGGCTCACCGCTCGTGTGATGGGCGCTACCGTCGGCCCCCGTGATCGTCGAGCCCGCCGACCCCTTCGACCGAGCCGCCGGCGCCGCGCGCGGGGTGGCCAAGGCCACCGGCGTCGAGCGCCACGAGGTGGCCGTGGTGCTGGGCTCGGGCTGGCGTCCGGCGGCCGACCGGCTGGGCGAGACGGTGGCCGAGGTGGCGGTGGCCGACCTGGGTGGGTTCCCCCCGTCGACCGTCGCGGGCCACGCCGGGACCGTCCGCTCCGTGCGCACGCCGGGCGGGCGGGCAGTGCTCACGTTCCTCGGTCGGGTCCACGCCTACGAGGGCCACGACCCGGCCACCGTCGTGCACGGGGTGCGCACCGCGCACGCCGCCGGCTGCCACACGATCGTGTTGACCAACGCCGCCGGCGGCATCCGCGAGGACCTGCGCGTCGGTCAGCCGGTGCTGATGGCCGACCACCTCAACCTCACCGGCGGCTCGCCGGTGGCGGGCCCGCTGGCCGGCGGGGTGCCGGCCCGCTTCGTCGACCTGACCGAGGCGTACTCGGCCCGCTTGCGCGCCCTCGCCCGTGAGGTGGACCCGAGCCTGGTCGAGGGGGTGTACGCGGGTCTGCCCGGCCCGCACTACGAGACGCCGGCCGAGATCCGCATGCTGCGCACGCTGGGGGCGGACCTGGTGGGCATGTCGACGGTGTGGGAGGCCATCGCCGCCCGCCACCTCGGACTGGAGGTGCTGGGCCTGTCGCTGGTGACCAACGCGGCCGCCGGCCTGGGCGCCACCCCGCTCGACCACGCCGAGGTGCTTGAAGCCGGGCGGCAGGCGGCCGAGCGCATGGGCGACCTGCTGGCCGCGGTGGTCGATCGCCTGTGAGTGCGGACGCCGCGCTGGTGGCGGCTGCCCGGGCCTGGCGGGACGAGGACCCCGATCCCGAGACCCGGGCCGAGCTGGACGGGCTGCTGGACGGCCCGGGCGGCCCCGATGTCGCGGCCCTGGCGGATCGCTTCAGCGGGCGGCTGCAGTTCGGCACCGCGGGCCTGCGGGGCGAGATGGGGGCGGGCCCCAACCGCATGAACCGGGCGGTGGTGATCCGGGCCACCGCAGGGCTCGCGGCCTACCTGACCGACACGGGGCACCGCGGTGAGCCCGTGGTGGTGGGCTTCGACGCCCGCCACCGCTCCGACCGCTTCGCCCGCGACGCGGCCGAGGTGCTGGCGGGCGCGGGCTTTCCGGTGCGGCTGGCCGAACGGCCGCTGCCCACGCCGGTACTGGCGTTCGGGGTGCTGCACCTCGGCGCGTGCGCGGGGATCGTCGTCACCGCCAGCCACAACCCACCTCGGGACAACGGCTACAAGGTCTACCTGGGTGACGGTGCGCAGATCGTGCCTCCCGCCGACGGCGACATCTCGGCCGACATCGACGCGGTGGGCCCGCTCGCGTCGGTGCCGCGGGCGGGTGAGGGCATCGCGCCGGTGGGCGACGACCTGGTCGAGGCCTACGTGGCCGGGGCGCTGTCCCAGGCCGGCGAGGGGCCGCGCGACCTGAAGGTCGTCTACACGCCGCTGCACGGGGTGGGCCGGGACCTGCTCGTCGAGGTGTTGACGCGCGCCGGGTTCCCACCCTGCCATGTCGTCCCCCGCCAGGGGGAACCCGACCCGGACTTCCCGACCGTGGCCTTCCCCAACCCCGAGGAGCCCGGCGCACTCGACCTGGCGCTGGCCCAGGCGGCGTCGGAGGGGGCCGACCTGGTGGTGGCCAACGATCCCGACGCCGACCGGCTGGCGGTGGCGGTGCCCGACGCCCGGGCGCCCGGCGGCTGGCGGCCGCTCAGCGGGGACGAGATCGGCGTGGTGCTGGCCGACTGGCTGCTCGCCGCGGGATCCGGCGACGACCGGCTGGTGGCCACCACCGTGGTGTCGTCCTCGATGCTGGCTCGCCTGGCCGCGGCCCGGGGCGTGCACTACGCCGAGACGCTGACCGGGTTCAAGTGGATCGCCCGGGCGGCCACCGACCGGCCCGGGCTGCGTTTCGTCTACGGCTACGAGGAGGCGTTGGGGTCGTGCGTGGGCACGCTGGTGCGGGACAAGGACGGCATCACCGCCGCCCTGGCCTTCGCCTCGCTGGCCGCGGCCGAGAAGGCCCGAGGTCGCACCGTGCTCGACCGGCTCGACGACCTGGCCCGCGAGCTGGGCGTCCACGCCACCGGCCAGCGCTCGCTGCGGGTGGAGGGGGTCGACGGCCTGGCCCGCATGCGGGCGGCGGTGGATGCCCTCGCCGCCTCACCGCCGGCGTCGCTGGCGGGTGTGAAGGTGACCGAGGTGGAGGATCTGCGCCTCGGCCGGCGCCTGCCCCCCACCGACGGCATCGTGCTGCGGGGTGACGGCGTTCGCCTGGTGGTCCGGCCGTCGGGCACCGAGCCCAAGCTGAAGTGCTACGCCGAGGCGGTCGTCCCGGTGGCGGGCGACGACGTGGCCGCGGCCCGGGCGCAGGGCGCGGCGCGGGTCGATGATCTGCTGGACGAGGCGGTCCGCCTGATCTCCTGATCCGTGCCTCCCGTGGCCGGAACGTTCAAGACGCCGCCGGCCCGCCGGCGCACGATGGGGGCATGACCATCACCGCCCCCGATGTCGACGTGGCTGCGGCGAGGAGCTTCCTCATCGGCCACGCCCGAGTGCTCGACCGCCGCCGCGCCGAGGTCCTCCTGGACGGCGTGCCCGGGACGGGAGCCCTCGGCGCCCTGGAGGCGTACCACAACGCCGACGGCGGCTACGGCTGGGGCCTGGAGCCCGACCTGCGCGCCCCCGAGAGCCAGCCCGGCGGCGCCCTCCACGCCTTCGAGGTCTTCGGGGAGGTGGGACCGATGGCCGACCCCCGGGCCGCCGAGCTCTGCGACTGGCTGGCGTCGATCACGCGGCCCGACGGCGGCATGCCCTTCGCCCTCCCGGTGGCCGATGCCACGGCCACCGCCCCGTTCTGGGCGGGCGCCGACCACGGGTCGTCGTCCCTGCACATCACCACCGCGGTCACCGCCGCCGCCTGGCGGGTGGCCCGGCACGATCCGGCGGTGGCGGCACACGAGTGGCTGGACCGGGCCACCCGCTACTGCCTGGACACGCTCGCGGCCCGCGCCGGGGCCGAGTTCGCCATCGAGCGGCTCTTCGTCCTGGACTTCCTCGACACGGTGGTCGCCGACGGGACCGCGCTCGAAGCGGAGGACCTGCTGGCCCGCTACGCCGGCACCCTCCCGGCCTCGGCCGAGCTGAGCGTGGTCGGCGGGGCGGAGGACGAGAAGCTACGGCCCCTCGACCTGTCCCCGTGGCCCGACCGCCCGCTGCGCCGCCACATCGACCCGGCGGTCATCGAGGCCGACCTCGACCGGCTGGCCGGGGACCAGCACCCGGACGGCGGGTGGGACATCGACTTCCGGCCCTACTCCCCGGCGGCCGCGCTGGAGTGGCGGGGCTACGCCACCGTCCGGGCGCTGGCCGTCCTCCGAGCCCACGGTCGGGTCTAGGGCCTGTCCTGCAAGTCATGGCGGACGCCTCTCCGGCCAGATGACGCCGCTCGCCGCACCGGCCGACATTGAAACCGCTGGTGGGTTCCTGCGTCGGCCCGGCACGCCGAGCGACGCCCCTGGCTCGGAGATCCGCACACCGGACTTACAGGACAGGCCCTAGGCCGTCCCGAACAGCCGGTCGCCGGCGTCTCCGAGGCCGGGGACGATGAAGGCGCGCGGGTCCAGGTGGTCGTCCACCGCGGCGGTGACCACCCGGCCCACCAGGCCCGACTCCTCGATGTAGGCGATGCCCTCGGGGGCGGCCAGCACGCAGACGCCGGTCAGCTCCCCGGCGCCCCGGTCGGCCAGCAGCTTGCAGGCGTGGGCAAGTGACCCGCCCGTGGCCAGCATGGGGTCGAGCACCAGGACCGAGCGGCCCGCCAGGTCGGTGGGGACGGAGTTCATGTAGGGCTCGGGCTGCAGGGTCTCCTCGTTGCGGGACACGCCCACGAACGCGGTGTCCGTCTCCGGCAGCAACCGCAGCACCGCGCCGTGCAGCCCCAGCCCGGCCCGCAGCACCGGCACCACCAGCGGGGGCCGGGGGATGACCACGCCCTCGCCCAGTCCCATGGGCGTGGTGACGGCCACCGTCTCGGTGGGCAGCGTGCGGCAGGCCTCGTACACGAGCATGCCCGCCAGCTCGTCCATGGCCAGCCGGAAGGCGGCCCGGTCGGTGTTCTCGTCCCGCAGCCGGGTCAGCAGCCGGGCGGCGAGGGGATGGTCGACGACGGTCAGCTCCATACGGCCCGCAGTCTCGCATCACGGGGTGGAGCTCGGCGCCGGCGCCGCTACGGTCCTGACCGCCACGGCACCGGGATCGGTGCCGTGCGCCCGTCCCCGAGGCAGGGAGCAAGCCATGGCATCGTCACCGTCCCCCGCGGCCGCCGCCGGCACCATCACGATCGGGGGCGAGCACGAAGTGAGCCGCCTGGGCTTCGGCGCCATGCGCATCACCGGCCCGGGGATCTGGGGCCCGCCCGCCGACCACGACGAGTCGGTGCGGGTGCTGCGCCGGGCCGTCGAGCTCGGCGTCGACTTCATCGACACCGCGGACGCCTACGGGCCGGACGTGAGCGAGGAGCTCATCGCCGAGGCGCTGGCGCCCTACCCCGATGACCTCGTCATCGCCACCAAGGGCGGGCTGGTGCGCCCCGGCCCCGGACGGTGGGACCCCGACGGCCGGCCCGAGCACCTGCGGGAGGCACTGGAGGGCAGCCTGCGCCGCCTGCGCACCGACCAGGTCACCCTCTACCAGCTCCACCGGCCCGACCCCCGCGTGCCGTTCGAGGACTCGGTGGGCGAGCTGGCCCGCATGCGGGAGGAGGGCAAGATCCGCCACGTCGGCCTGTCCAACGTGTCGACCGACCAGCTGGCCCGGGCCCAGGCCATCGTGCCCATCGCCTCGGTGCAGAACCGCTACAACTCCAGCGACCGCGCCTCGGACGGCGTGGTGGCGGCGGCCGAGCGCGACGGCTTCGCCTTCATCCCCTGGGCCCCGGTGGGCGGGCACCGGCCCGGCGAGGGCCGGGCGCTGGCCCAGGTGGCCGAGCGCCACGGCGTGTCGCCGGTGCAGGTGGCGCTGGCCTGGCAGCTGGCCCGGTCGCCGCAGATGCTGCCCATCCCGGGCACGTCGTCGGTGGCGCACCTGGAGGAGAACGTGGGCGCGGCCGCCCTGGACCTGGGCGAGGAGGACCTCGCCCGCCTGGCTAGGTGACCTTCACCCGCGGGGGGTGACGACGGCATCCCCGGCGACGGCGACGGTGATGCCGTCCACCGACCGGTCGAGGCAGTTGTCGATGACCTTCCTGTACGAGGTGCGGGTACGGGGCCGCTTGAGCCGGACCCTCGCCAGCGAGTTCGAGGAGCTTGCCCTGGCCGCGCGGGTGGCGCCCGTCGAGACCGTGCTCAGCGGTCCCATCGAGGACCAGGCGGCCCTGCACGGCCTGTTGCGGCGCATCGAGTCGTTGGGCCTGGAGCTCGTGGAGGTGCGCCGGGTCCCCGCCGAGGAGCCGGGCCAGACCGCCGCCGGTTAGGCGCGGACCGTGTCGCGGGGGATGGCGGCCACCGCCGCCGGGTTGACGTGGTCGCGCACCTTGCGTAGCAGGGCGGCCAGCTGGGCCTGCTCCCCGCCGTCGAGGATGCCGGTCAGGTGCGCGTCGACGTGGTCGAGGTGGGGCCCGACGGCGGCCTGGATGCGCTCGAGGCCCGGCGCGGTGAGGGCGGCGTAGGCGCCCCGGCGGTCCGACGCGCAGGGGGCGCGCTCGACCAGCCCGGCCCGTTCGAGCCGGTCGACGGCCCGCGTGAGGCCGCTGGGCGTGAGGCTGGTCTGGGCGGCGAGGTCGCTCATGCGCAGGTGGCGACCGGGGGAGCGGGCCAGGCGCAGCAGCAGCTCGAACGACTGCAGCGGCAGGTCCACCTGCCGCTCCAGCGCGCGGTCGAGCTGGGAGCGCAGGGCGGTGGCGCTCTCGAACAGGAGCCCGACGAGCGTCAGCCGGTCGTCGTGCAACGGGTCCATCATCATGAAATCCTACGGCCGATAGTTGCAGAGTCAATGACAAGTTCGTACCCGACGGCGCGGCCCAACCTGATCGTCCCCGTCAGTAGTGCCACGGGTAGCCGGACCAGTCCGGGCTGCGCCGCTCCAGGAACGCGTCGCGACCCTCTTCGGCCTCGGGCGTGGCGTAGGCCAGCCGGGTCGCCTCGCCCGCGAACACCTGCTGGCCCACCAGCCCGTCGTCGATGAGGTTGAGGGCGAACTTGACCATGCGCTGGGCGGTGGGGCTCTTGCCCATGACCCGGCGGCCCCAGTCGAGCCCGACCCGCTCCAGGTCGTCGTGGGGCACGACCGCGTTGACCATGCCCATGCGGTGGGCGTCCTCCGCGCTGTAGGTGCCGCCCAGGAAGAAGATCTCGCGGGCGAACTTCTGGCCCACCTGGCGGGCCAGGTAGGCGGACCCGAAGCCGCCGTCGAAGCTGGCCACGTCCGTGTCGGTCTGCCGGAATCGGGCGTGCTCTTGGCTGGCCAGCGTGAGGTCGCACACCACGTGCAGGCTGTGGCCGCCCCCGGCCGCCCACCCGGGCACCAGGCAGATGACCACCTTCGGCATGAAGCGGATCAGGCGCTGCACCTCCAGGATGTGCAGCCGGCCGGTGCGCCCGGGGTCGACCGTCTCGGCCGTCTCGCCCTCGGCGTAGCGGTAGCCGTCGCGGCCCCGGATGCGCTGATCGCCGCCCGAGCAGAAGGCCCAGCCGCCGTCCTTGGGCGACGGCCCGTTGCCGGTGAGCAGCACGCAGCCCACGTCCGCGCTCTGGCGGGCGTGGTCGAGCACCCGGTACAGCTCGTCGACCGTGTGGGGCCGGAAGGCGTTGCGCACCTCGGGCCGGTCGAACGCCACCCGCACCACCCCGGCGTCGACCGCCCGGTGGTAGGTGATGTCGGTGAGCTCGAACCCCTCGACGGGGCGCCAGGCATCGGCATCGAAGAGGGCTGAGACCATGGGGCACCTCCAGTCGGGGACTGTGCCGTTCTAGTTGACGGCCCCACCCGTGAGGTCCACGCGCTCGCCCAGCAGTCCGAGGACGTGGGTGGCCAGCAGCCCGCCGCCGGCCTCGGTGAGGTGGATCCCGTCGCTGCGGCGCACGTCCGGAGTGGTAGCGCCCACCACCGGGGCCGGGTCCACCAGCACGATCCAGGGCCGGGTGGCCGCTTCGGCCGCGATGGCCTGGTTGACCACGGCGATGCGGGCGTTGAAGTCGGGGTCCCGCATGGGGGGCTGGGTCACCCACAGGATCAGGCGATCGTCGGCGCGGAGCTGGTCCATGACCGCGCCGACGCGGCGCCGGTACTCGACGGTCCAGCGAGGGTCGGACACCTCGGGGATCGGGGTGCCGTCGGGCAGGACGATGCCCTGGGCGTCGTTGACCCCGAACACCGCCACCACCACCTCGGGGTCTGTCG
>JBKPRV010000271.1:0-5370 GCA_046734715.1 Actinomycetota bacterium
AGCCGTCCCCGTCGTCGCCGGCGGCCTGGACGTCGAGCGGCAGCATGACCGCCACCGCGCGGCGCTCCAGGGCGGCCCGCCGGTAGGCCCGGGCCACGTCGGCGACCGCGGTGGCCGGGGTGTACACCCGCTCGGGCACGGCCCCGACGGCGGCGGCCATGGCCGCCTGGTCCACCCGGAAGTTGGAGCGGACCGCGGCGGCCGACGTGTCGCCGGCCAGCACCAGCAGCGGCGTGCGGCTCTTGGCCGCCTCGGCCAGCCCGGTCAGGCAGTTGGTGAACCCCGGCCCCTGGTGGACGGTGGCCACGCCCACCTCCCCGGTGACCCGCGCCCAGGCGTCGGCCATGGTCACCGCGGCGGTCTCGTGCCGCGCTGCCAGGAAGGCGGCGCCGCGTTCCACCAGTGCCCGGGTCACGACGAAGTTCCCGCTCCCCACCACCCCGAACACCTGGCGGCACCCCAGCGCCGCGACGGTCCGTCCCACCGCCTCGGCGACAGTCACGGCGGCGATGCTATGCCAGCCACTTAACTGGGACGCCATGAGCAGACTGGCAGGCAAGGTCGCCCTCGTCACCGGGGGCGCGTCGGGCATCGGTCGGGCCGCAGCGCGGCGCTTCGTGGCCGAGGGCGCCCGGGTGGCGGTGGGCGACCTCGACGAGAACCAGTTGGGCGCGCTCGCCGGCGAGCTGGGCGACGCGGTCGCCGTCCAGCGCGCCGACGTGAGGGAGGAGGCCGACGTGGAGGCTCTCGCCGCCCTGGCGGTCGAACGGTTCGGGAGCCTGGACATCGCCTTCGCCAACGCGGGGATCGGCGCGGTGCAGCGGGTGGTGGACGCCGACGTCGACCTGTGGAAGCAGGTGCTCGACGTGAACCTCACCGGCCCGTTCCTGACCGTCAAGCACGCGGCGCGGCGCATGGAGCACGGCGGGTCCATCGTGATCACCGCCAGCCTCAACGCGGTGCAGCCGGGCATCGGCATGGGCGCCTATTGCAGCTCGAAGGCCGGGGTGGCGATGCTGGCCCAGGTGGCGGCGCTGGAGCTGGGACCGGCCGGCATCCGGGTGAACGCCGTCGGCCCCGGCCTGGTCCGCACCCGGCTCACCGAGGGCGGCTTCGCCGTGCCGGGCATCGTCGAGGGCTACGAGGAGAACACCCCGCTCGGCCGGCACGCCCAGCCGGAGGAGATCGCGGGCCTCGTCGCCTGGCTGGCGTCCGACGAGTCGTCCTACGTGTCGGGCTCGCTGTACCTGATCGACGGCGGCGCCCACACGATGCGCTACCCCGACCTCATCGGGATCGTGTCGCAGATGGCGGCGCCGTAGTCGACCCCTCCGTCCGCCGGTCGGTCGAGACGAAGCGGTGGCGGATGAGCCACTCGTCGTCGACGGGCACGAGCGTGTCCCGGTTGTTGCGGCTGGTCAGGTGCAGCGGGCCAGCGTGTCGCAGATCCGCTCGCGGGCGATCAGCTCCCACAGCTCGACGGCGGTGCCTCAGGCCAGCGGGTCCACCCGCAGGCGGACCAGGCGCGTGCGGGCGATGCGCCAGGCGCCGTCCTCGCGGACGTACTCCTCGTAGTAATGCCCGTAGCCCCGGAGGCCGGACCGCTCGCCCCCCTCGGACGCCGGCCACTCGACGTAGTCGGACATGGCCCAGATGCCCGTGGCCGTGTCGGGACCGGTGACGTCGATCTCGGGCATGTGGCCGTGATGGACCGTCCGGGCCGCCGCCAACGCTCGGCTCACGAACTTGACGATGGCGTCGCGGCCGGTGAGCACCACGTCCACCTCGGGCACCTCCATCACCGCTTCGGCGGCGAAGACCTGCCCCCACGCATCCCAGTCCTTCTGGTCCATGGTGCGGAAGTAGCGGGCCTTGAGCCGCCTGATGTCCTCGAGGTTGTCGCCCATGGCCGGAGCCTACATTTCGATCTCCTTTCGAATATTCTCCGGCGGAGCCATGGACCTCGCCCCGCCGTCTCCCGGGCCGCGCCGCGCCCTGATCGCCACCCCGCCCGCCGCGCCCGGATCGGTCCGCCGGACGACGTCGATCGACGTCACCCGGCCGGACGGGCTGCTCGGCCCGGTGGTCGCCGTCCTGACCGGGCGGGACCGGGAGGCGGACGCCGAGGGAGGGGCGGACGTCCTGGCCGAGGTCGCGCTCACCGTGCGGGTGGCCGTGTCGGGCGTTGTCGAGGGCATCGACGGCCACGGTCCGCCCGGGCTGGGCGAGCTCGTGGGCGCCGGCCTGCGCTCCGGGTTCGGCCGGCGGGCCGCGGTCACTCTCCCCGACGACGCCACCCGGCGGACGCTGGCGGGCTCGTTGCTCGACGACCTGCCCGGGGCCTACCACGTGTCCGGCTACGCCCTGGCCCGGGGCGGTGTCCTCCCCGACGGGGCGAACGGGCCCGAGCGGGCGGCGCTCCAGGCCGACGTGTGCGCCAGTTGGGCCGTGGGCAAGCCGCTGCACGACCTGCTGGCGGCCGAAGGGCGGATCGCGGTGCCGTCGGGACCACCCGCTCCGGTCCTGGAGGCGGCCGACCCGGACGGCTGGCATGACCTGCCGGCCCTGGGGGAGGGGACCGTGCGCCGCCGCCGGCTGCTGGAGGTCGCCCCCGCCGACGGTGCGGGGCTCGTCGTCCGCGCCCACTTCCGGGACTCGTGGTTCGGCGACGGCGGCGAGGTCGCCCTGCACGAATACTCGATCGAGGCCGCGGTGGACGGCGACGGGCACATCACCCGGGTGGAGGTCGACGCGCGGGTGCTCCCCTGGGACGCATGCCCGGGCGCCGTGGCCAGCGCGTCCCGGATGGTGGGCGTGGCGGTCGCCGACCTCCCGGCCCGGGTGCGGGCCGAGCTCGTGGGCCCGTCCACCTGCACCCACCTCAGCAGCATGCTGCGCTCGCTGGCGGACGTGTCCGCCCTCAGGCCGGGGCGGGGGTGAGGTCCAGGCGGCGGAGGGTCTGGGCGTTGAGGGCGACCACGATGGTGGAGGCGCTCATGAGGATGGCGCCGACCGCGGGGGAGAGGGTGATGCCGGCCCAGGCCAGGGCCCCGGCGGCGAGGGGGATGGCGACGACGTTGTAGCCGGCCGCCCAGGCCAGGTTCTCGATCATCTTCCGGTAGCTGGCTCGGGAGAGGCGGATGATGGAGCGCACGCCGCGGGGGTCGCTGGAGGCGAGGACCACGCCGGCGGACTCCATGGCCACGTCGGTGCCGGCGCCGATGGCGATGCCGACGTCGGCGCGGGCGAGGGCGGGGGCGTCGTTGACGCCGTCGCCCACCATGGCCACGCGCAGGCCCCGGGACTGGAGCTCGGCCACGGCCTTGTCCTTGTCCTCGGGCAGGACCTCGGCGAACACCTCGTCGATGCCCAGCTCGGCGGCGACGGCCTCGGCCACCGGGCGGGCGTCGCCGGTGATCATCATGACCCGCACGCCCTCGGTGCCGAGGTCCCGCACGGCCTGGCGGGCCTCGGGGCGGATCTCGTCCTCGAGCGCCAGGGCCCCGACCACCTCGTCCTTGCGGACCAGGTAGAGCACGGCCGCGCCCCGGGCCTGCCACTCGCTCACCGGGGGCCGGAGCTCGGCCGGGGCCGCGAGGTCGCGCTCCCGCAGCAGGGCGGGTCCGCCCACCGCCAAGGGCGTGCCGTCGACACTGGCCTCGACGCCGCGGCCGGTGAGGGACCGGAAGTCCCGGGCCGGGGCCAGGGAGCCCCGCTCCCGCGCCGCGGCCACGATGGCCCGGGCGAGGGGGTGCTCGCTGTCGGACTCCACCCCGCCGGCCAGGCGCAGCACCTCGCCATCGTCCAGGCGGCCGGCGGCGGCGACCCCGGTGACGACGTGGGCGCCGCGGGTGAGCGTGCCGGTCTTGTCGAACAGCACGGCGTCGATGGTGCGCATCCGCTCCAGGGCCAGGCGGTCCTTGACCAGGATCCCGGCCCGGGCCGCCACCGCGGTGGACAGCGATATGACGAGCGGGATGGCCAGGCCCAGGGCGTGGGGGCAGGCGATGACCAGCACGGTCACCGTGCGCACCACCGCGTTGTCGAGATCCCCGAGGGCCCACCACACCGCGAAGGTGATGATCCCGGCGGCGGTGGCGACGTAGAACAGCAGGGCGGCGAAGCGGTCGGCGAGGTCCTGGGCGCGGCTGCCGCTGGCCTGGGCCTCGGCCACCATCCGCTGGATCCCGGCCAGGGCGGTGTCGTCGCCGACGGCCTCGACCCGCACCCGGACGGCCGAGTCGGTCGACACCGTGCCCGCCACCACCCGGTCACCCGGGCCCTTGGCGACGGGACGGGACTCGCCGGTGATCATCGACTCGTCCAGCTCGGCCTCGCCCTCGACGATGGCGCCGTCGGCCGGCACCCGGGCCCCCGAGCGGACCAGCACGACGTCGCCCGGCCGCAGCCCGGCGACGGGCACGACCTCGATCTCGCCGTCGTCGCCCACCCGCTCGGCGTCGTCGGGCAGCAGCTCGGCCAGCGCCGCCAGGGCACCCTGGGCCTGGCCGATGGCCTTCATCTCCTGCCAGTGGCCCAGCAGCATGATGGTGACCAGCGCCGCCAGCTCCCACCAGAAGTCCAGGTCGAACCAGCCCAGGCTCGTGGCCATGGACGCCGAGTAGGCCACGACGATGGCCATCGAGATCAGCAGCATCATCCCCGGCTGCCGCGCCCGGAGCTCGGCCCACCCCCCGGCCAGGAACGGCCAGCCGCCCCACCAGAACACGATCGACCCCAGCACCGGCGCGAGCGTCTTCATCCCGTAGAAGTCGAGGGAGTACCCGAACCAGTCCATGACCATCTCGCTGGTGATGACCAGCGGGATGGTGAGCGCCAGGCTGAGCCAGAACCGGCGCCGGAACATCTCGGGGTCGTGCCCGGCGTGCTTGTCGTGGCCGCCGTGCCCTCTGTGGCCACTGTGCTCGTCATGTTCCGTATGCGTGTGCTCCACGCTCCATACCCTAGGGGGGTATAAGCGGAAGGTCAACCTGCCCCCGCGGGCGAGCGCGGTGGCATGCTGCGGGCTGTGGACGACGAGCGCTTCGACGGGGGCAGCCTGGCCACCGCGATCGTGGTGACGGCGGCGGTCGGGCTGGCGCTCGTGCTGGTGCCGACCCTGGTGGCGGTGCCGGTCCTGGTCGCGCTGGCATTCGCCTGTGGCCGCCTGGGCGGGCGTGACGCCGGGATCGGGTCGGTGTCGGCCGGCGCCTTCATGTTCGGCTACGCCATCACCAAGCCGCACTTCGTCTGGGAGATCGAGAGCCCCCGCGACGACGTGCTGGTGATCGTGCTGTTCATCGCCTCCCTCGTGGCCTCGGAGGTGGGGGCCCGGCTGCGGCACCGGAACCGGGCCCGCCAGCACTGAGC
>JBKPRV010000272.1:0-18836 GCA_046734715.1 Actinomycetota bacterium
TGGCCGATGGTGCGGGTGTGACCGGCGACTTCGACGACCAGCGGGCCGTCGAACGGATGCTTCTCGACCACCGCCACCTCGGCGCCCGGGACGACCCCGAGCGTGCCGAGGAACGAGACGATCTCGGCATCCGTCGAGCCCGACACCGCCACCTCGGCCACGTCCCCGGGCTCGAGGGAGTACAGCTCGGGCGTGTTCGGCAGCTCGTCGGCCTCGGGCCGGGGGATGGGGAATCCGTGCGGGCACGTGTCCGGCCGATGCAGCGCCACGTACAGGCGGTCGGTCACCTCGTCCGGCAGCTCGTGCTCGAACGCCACCGCCAGCTCGTCGGCCTCGTTCCAGGCGTAGCCGAGCATGTCGGCCAGGAAGCGCTCGACGATGCGGTGGCGGCGGATGGCCGAGACCGCGGCGCGCCGGCCGGCGGCGGTGAAGGTCACGCCCTGGTAAGGCCGGTGGTCGACCAGCCCCCGGTCGGCGAGGCGCTTGACCAGGGTGGTGACCGTGCCCGGCGAGAGGCCGAGCCGGTCCGCAAGGGTGCCCGTGTGGGCCTCGGAGCCGTCACGGGTGAAGCGGTAGATCGCCTTCAGCGCCTCACGCTCGGACTTGGTGAACTCGGTCTGCTGCATAGAAGGGTTTGGTTCCCTCAAAACCCCGGCTTCGGTGGTTTGCGAACTGCTTGCCTACCACGGCGCGCAGTTCGCCCCCAAACCCACGCTGTGCCAGACTTCGTCGTCACCGTCCCTGACGGAGCGTCAGATCTGGAGGACCACAGGCGATGACCACCGCGCCGGCCATCGAGGGTTGGTTCACCAGCGGGGACCCGCCCGCGTTGGTGGGGACGCGCTGCCGCGAGTGCGCGACCGTGTTCTTCCCCCGGGAGGAGGCGTTCTGCCGCAACCCCGGGTGCGCGGGCGAGGCGTTCGACGAGGTGGAGCTGTCCCGCCGGGGCCGGGTGTGGTCGTACACGGACGCGCGCTATCAACCCCCGCCGCCCTACGTCCCGACGTCCGATCCCTACGAGCCGTTCGCGCTGGCGGCGGTGTCGCTGGAGGCCGAGGGCCTCGTGGTGCTGGGCCAGGTGGCGTCCGGGTTCGGGGTCGCCGACCTGAAGGTGGGGGACGAAGTCGAGCTGGTGGTCGAGCCCCTGTACACGGACGATGACGGCACCGTCCGGACGACCTGGCGCTGGAGGCCGGTATGAACGACGACGTCGCCGTGGTCGGGGTGGGGATGCACCCGTGGGGCAAGTGGGGCCGCCCGTTCCGGTCCTACGGCGTCCACGCGGCGCGGGAGGCCCTGGCGGACGCCGGTCTGGACTGGTCGGACGTGCAGCTGGTGGTCGGCGGCGAGACGGTCCGCAACGGCTATGCGGGCTACGTGGCGGGAGCGACCTTCGCGCAGGCGCTGGGCTGGAACGGCGCGCGGGTCGCCACCGCCTACGCCGCCTGCGCCACCGGCGCCCAGGCGCTGGACGTGGCCCGCGCCCGCATCCTGGCCGGGATGTGCGACGTGGCCCTGGTGGTGGGGGCCGACACCACGCCCAAGGGCTTCCTTGCGCCCAACGCGGGGGAGCGCTGGGACGACCCCGACTGGCTGCGGTTCCGCCTGCTCGGCATGACCAACCCGGCCTACTTCGCGCTCTACGCCCGCCGCCGCATGGACCTCTACGGCGCCACGGTCGAGGACTTCGCCGCGGTCAAGGTCAAGAACGCCCGCCACGGCCTGGCCAACCCCCGCGCCCGGTACCGCAAGGCGGTCACGGGCGAGGAGGTCGCGGCGTCACCGGTGGTGGCGGACCCGCTGCGCCTGCTCGACATCTGCGCCACCTCGGACGGCGGCGCGGCGGTGGTGCTGACGTCGGCGTCGTTCGCCCGCTCCCGGGGCCTCCCGTCGTTGCGCTTGCGCGCGGTGGCCACGGTCACGCCGACGTTCCCCAACACGGTCATCGAGATGCCCAACTTCGCCACCGACTCCACGGTGGCGGTGGCCCCGGCTGAGCTCACGTTCCGAGACTCGATCGCCCACGCCGCCTACGAGGAGGCGGGGCTGGGGCCCGAGGACGTGTCCCTGGCCGAGGTCTACGACCTGTCCACGGCCCTCGAGCTCGACTGGTACGAGAACATCGGCCTGTGCAAGCCGGGCGACGCCGAGGGCCTGCTGCGCTCGGGCGACACGGCGCTCGGCGGCCGGGTGCCGGTCAACCCGTCCGGCGGCCTGGCCTGCTTCGGCGAAGCCGTCCCCGCCCAGGCCCTCGCCCAGGTCTGCGAGGTCGCCTGGCAGCTCTGGGGCCGCGCCGAGGGCCGCCAGGTCGAGGGGGCCACGGTCGGCATCACCGCCAACCAGGGCCTGTTCGGCCACGGCTCGTCGGTCGTTCTCTCGGTGTAGTCAGACCGCCACCCATCGCCCTCCTCTGCCCGCTGAGGTACAACGTCGGGGCGGGCTTTCGCCAGCCGACGCCCGCACGCTGTTGGGCCAGGACCCGTCGGTCGTCCTCTCGGAGTAGACGCGCCAGGGGGAGCGCACTGTCGAGCGCTCCCCCTGGTCGTCAGTTGCGAGTGTCTCGGATGGGCCCAGTGGCCCTGGCGAGTGCCGTGGCCTGGATCACCAGGGCGGCCAGGCCGGCCACGTGCGGCGACGCCATCGACGTGCCCTGCAGCCCGGTGTAGAAGCCGCAACTGTTGCCCCGGCGGTCACAGCTGCGGGCCGAGAAGTCGTCGGTGGGTGTGCCGTCGGGGTGGGCGAGCCCCTCGTCGATGGCCACGTCGAGCGGGAAGCGTGAACCATCCGGACCGTCAGCGAGTGGGCCGCCACCTTGACGTCCCGTAACCGTCTCACGCGAGCCAGCGGCTCACGGCCGCGACGATGCATGCGGGCTCGTGGCGACCTGCCACCTCCAGCGTCACCCGCATCACGGTTTGTACACCGCCGGTGACCTCGCTGCACGACGCGAGCACGGCGTGGCCGCGGACGCGGTCACCCACGGCCAGGGGGCGGGGGAAGCGGACCTCGTCCGTGCCCACGTTGAGGCCGGCGGCGGCGTCCACCGTGACGATGTCGGGCAGCACCCGGTTGGTCAGCGCCAGCGCCAGGTATTCAGGTCCGCCGCCGGTGGCCGCGTCGAACTGCTCGACCATGGTGGCGGTCACGTCGACCCACGGGCTGGTGCCCAGGTCGGTGCCCACCGCGGCGCGCAGGTCGTCGAGGCTGAGCGTCACGGGTGCTGGGAGCTGACGCTCACGACCTCGCCGGTCATGTACGTCGAGTAGTCGCTCGCCAGGAAGGCGATCACCGTCGCCACCTCCCACGGCTCGGCGGCGCGGCCGAACGCCTCGCGGCCGGCGAGCTCGTCCAGCAGCTCGTCGCTCGTGACCTTGGCGAGGAACGGGTGCATGGCCAGGCTCGGGGCCACCGCGTTGACCCGGACGCCGTGGGGGGCGGCCTCGATGGCCGCGCTGCGGGTGAGCGCCATGACCCCCGCCTTGGCCGCGGCGTAGTGGGCCTGGCCCGCCTGGGCGCGCCAGCCCAGCACCGAGGCGTTGTTCACGATCACGCCCGAGCCCTGGGGGCACAGGACCCGCAGCGCGGCCCGGGTGCAGCGGAACGTGCCGGTCAGCGTGACGTCCACGACCTTGTGCCACTGGTCGTCGGTCATTTCCACGAGGTTGGCGGTGCCGCCCAGGCCGGCGTTGTTCACCACCACGTCGATCCGCCCGTGGCGCTCGACCGCGCCGGCGAACAGGCGCTGGACCTGATCCTCGTCCGTCACGTCGCAGGGCACGGCCAGCGGGTCGCCGAGGTCGGTCGCGGTCTCGGCCAGCCGGCGCTCGTGGGCGTCGCTGATCACGACCGTGGCCCCCTCGGCCAGCAGGCGGCGGGCGGTGGCCGAGCCGATGCCGGTCCCCGCCGCCGCGGTGACCAGCGCGATCTTGCCCTCCAGCAGGCCGTGGCCCGGCGGCTCCTCGATCATCTCGGGAGCCCCAAGGCCCGCTCGCCGATGATGTTGCGCTGCACCTGGTTCGACCCCCCGTAGATCGTGTCGGCCCGGCTGAACAGGAACAGGCGGACCAGTGCCTCGACCTCGGGCCGGTTCGCCTCGCCCGCGACACCGGCCGCGCCGAGCACGTCCAGGGCCAGCTCGCCGAGCCCGCGGTGGAAGGTGGCCCAGTACAGCTTGCCCACCAGCGCCTCGCGGCCGAGCGTGCCGTTCTCGCTGCCGGCCAGCATGCGCAGGGCGTTGAGCCGCATGATCTCCAGCCCGATGTGGGCCTGGGCCAGGCGCTGGCGCATGACCGGGTCGTCCGCCGCGCCGGTCCGCTGGGCCACGGCGGTGATGGCGGCCAGCTCGTTGCGGAAGTTGAGCTGCTGGCCCAGCGTCGACGCGCCCCGCTCGAACGCCAGCGTGCCCATGGCCACGGCCCAGCCGCCGCCCACGCCGCCCACCACGTTGTCGCCGCCGGTGCGGGCCCGGTCGAAGAACACCTCGTTGAACTCGCTGTCGCCGGTCAGCTGCACGATGGGGCGGATCTCGACCCCGTCCTGGCGCATGGGGACCAGCAGGTAGGACAGCCCCTTGTGCTTGGGCACGCCCTCGGCCGGCGGGGAGGTGCGCGCCAGCACGAAGCACCAGTCGGCCCACTGGGCCAGCGAGGTCCAGACCTTCTGGCCGGTCACCGCCCAGCCGTCGCCGTCGGGCTCGGCCCGCGTGGCCACGTTGGCCAGGTCGCTGCCGGCGTTCGGCTCGGAGTAACCCTGGCACCACAGCTCGTCGCCCGCCACGATCGGCGGGAGGAAGCGGGCCTGCTGCTCGGCGGACCCGAAGGCGATCAGCGTCGGCCCCAGCAGGGTCTCGCCGATGTGGCCCACCCGCCCCGGGGCTCGGGCGCGGGCGTATTCCTCGAGGAAGGCGACGTGTTGGCGCAGCGACAGGGCGCGGCCGCCGTGCTCCTTGGGCCAGCCGACGCAGGTCCAGCCGTGGGCGCCCAGGTGGCGCTCCCAGTCCCGGCGCTCGTCGTAGCAGGAGTTCTCGTCGCCCGGACCGCCCCGGCCCCGCACCGCGGCGAAGTCGCCGGACAGGCTGTCATCCAGGAAGGCGCGCACCTCGTCCCGGAACGCCCGGTCGTCCGCGCTCTCCCGCAGGTCCACGGCGTGAACATATCTGACACACCGTCAGACTTCGACCCGACGAGCCCCCACGTATCCTGGCGCGGGTGTCCGACCGAGTGCCGTACCTGTCCAGCCGGCTCCAGGGGTTCGGCACGACCATCTTCGCCGAGATGTCGGCGCTGGCCGTCCGCACCGGGGCGATCAACCTGGGCCAGGGCTTCCCCGACTACGAGGGCCCGCCCGAGGTGCTCGACGCCGCGGTGGCCGCCATCCGCGACGGCCACAACCAGTACCCGCCGGGCCGTGGCGTGCCGGTGCTGCGGGAGGCGATCGCCCGCCACCACGCCCGCTTCTGGGGGCTCAGCCACGACCCCGACAGCGAGGTGCTCGTCACCGCGGGCGCCACCGAGGCCATCGCTGCCGCCTGCCTGGCGCTGTGCGAGCCGGGCGACGAGGTGGTGGTGCTGGAGCCGACCTACGACAGCTACCAGGCCTCGATCGCCATGGCCGGCGCCCATCCGACCTTCGTCCGGCTGGAGCCGCCCGACTACCGGCTCGACGTCGCTGCGCTGCGAGCCTCGATCACGCCCCGGACCCGGCTGCTGCTGGTCAACTCGCCCCACAACCCCACCGGGACGGTCCTGACCCGTGACGAGCTGACCGCCATCGCCGGGGTGGCGATAGACCACGACCTGCTCGTGGTCACGGACGAGGTGTACGAGCACCTCACGTTCGACGGTGCCGAGCACGTCCCGCTGGCGAGCCTGCCGGGCATGGGGGAGCGGACGCTGACCATCTCGTCGGGCGGCAAGACGTTCAACACCACCGGCTGGAAGATCGGCTGGGTGTGCGCCCCGGCCGAGCTGGTCACCGCGGTCACGACCGCCAAGCAGTTCCTCACCTACGTGAACGGCGGGCCGTTCCAGCCCGCCATCGCCGTCGGGCTCGACCTGGGCGACGACTACTTCGTGGGCCTGGCCGCCGACCTGGCCGCCCAGCGCGACATCCTGTGCGCGGGCCTGGCCGAGGCCGGGTTCACGGTGTTCCGCCCGCAGGGGACCTACTTCGTGACCGTCGACATCCGGCCGCTGCGGGCCGACGGGGACGGCATGGCGTTCTGCCGCGAGCTGCCCGACCGGTGCGGCGTGGTGGCCATCCCCAACCAGGTGTTCTATGCGGACCCGGCGGCGGGCCGGCACCTGGTCCGCTTCTCGTTCGCCAAGCGCCCGGCCTTGCTGCACGATGCGGTGGCCCGCCTGGCCAAGCTCCCGGAGGTGGTGTGATGAAGGTGGCGGTGGTCCAGCACGACATCGTGTGGGAGGACAAGGACGCCAACTTCGCCCGCCTCGCCCCCCAGATCGAGGCGGCCGCGGGCACCGGCGCCCGCCTGGTGGTCCTGACCGAGACGTTCTCGACCGGGTTCTCCATGCGCACCGACGTCACGGCCGAGCCCGAGGGTGGCCCCTCGTCGCAGTTCCTCCAGTCCCAGGCCAAGGAGCACGGCGTGTGGCTGTGCGGCTCGGTCCCCGAGGTCGCCGCCGCGGGCGAGCCGCCGTACAACAGCCTGGTCCTGACCAACCCCGAGGGCGAGGTGGTGGCCCGCTACCGCAAGCTGCACCGCTTCACCTACGGCGGCGAGGACCGCAAGTTCTCGGCCGGCTCCGAGCCGGTGACGGTCGACATCGAGGGCGTGCGGGCCAGCCTGTTCGTCTGTTACGACCTGCGCTTCGCCGACGACTGGTGGGCGCTGGCCCCGGACACCGACGCCTACGTGTGCCCGGCCAACTGGCCCGACACGCGCCGGTCCCACTGGCAGGCCCTGCTGCGGGCCCGCGCCATCGAGAACCAGGCCTACGTGATCGCCTGCAACCGGGTCGGCCGGGGCGGCAAGCTCACCTACGCCGGTGACAGCGCCATCGTCGACCCCATGGGCGAGACCCTGGCCTCGGGCGCCGGCACCGAGGCCCTGCTGGTGGCCGAGATCGACCCCGCCCGGGTGGCCGCGGTGCGGGCCGAGTTCCCGTTCCTCGCCGACCGCGGACAGATCGGCGCCGAGCCGGACACCTGACGCTCAGGCGTTGGCTTTGAGGAAGGCGACGTCGTCCTTGCGGCCCTCGTCGGCGGTCTCGCAGATCACCGGGGCTCCGGCCTTGGTCACCACTGCTACCAGCAGCTCGGGGTCGATGGTCCCCGTGCCCAGGTTGGCGTGGCGGTCACGGCCGGAGCCGTGCTCGTCCTTGGAGTCGTTGCAGTGGATCAGGTCGATGCGCCCGGTGATGCCGAGGATGCGCTCGACCGCGTCGACCAGGGCCTCGCCCGCGGCCCAGGCGTGGCAGGTGTCCAGGCAGAAGCCGATGCCGGTGTCGCCGATGGCCTCCCAGAGACCGGCGATGGTGTCGAAGTGGCGGGCCATGGCGTGGTCGCCGCCCGCCGTGTTCTCGAGGTAGATGGGCACGTCGGTCTCGATGGTGTCGATGCCCTTGCGCCAGCGGAGGAACCCGGCGCCCGGCTCGTCGTCCTCGGTGACGTGCCCGCCGTGGACGATGACGGCCCGCGCGCCGATCTCGGCCGCGGCGTCGACGGTCTGCTGCAGGATCTTGCGCGACGGGATGCGGATCTTGTTGTTGGGGGACGCCAGGTTCACCAGGTAGGGCGCGTGCACGTAGATCGGCAGGTCGGCCGCCTTGAGCGCGGCCGCGTCCTCCCTGGGTGCCGGCTTGCGCCAGCTCTGGGGGTCGCCCAGGAAGATCTGCACGATGTCGGCATCCTCGGCGGCGGCGGTGCCGAGCGGGTCGGCGGACGGGATATGCGATCCGATGAGCACGCTCCTACCCTACGCGTTTGTCCCGCGGTCTCGATACCCCGATAGGGTATGAGCGTGCCCGGCTACAGCATGACCAAGGACGACTACCTCAAGCGCCTGCGCCGCATCGAAGGCCAGGTGCGAGGGCTGCAGCGCATGGTGGACGCAGACACCTACTGCATCGACGTGCTCACGCAGATCTCGGCCGTGACCAGCGCCCTGCAGTCGGTGGCCGTGGGCCTGCTCGACGAGCACCTGCACCACTGCGTGACGGACGCGGTCGCCTCCGGTGCCCCCGACGCGGCCGAGAAGGTCACGGAAGCCACCCGCGCCATCGAGCGCCTGGTCAAGTCTTGAGCACACCCGCGTCCGCCAACCTGCCCATCACCGGCATGACCTGCGGCTCGTGCGCGGCCCGCATCGAGCGCACGTTGAACCGCCTCCCGGGCGTCGAGGCCACGGTCAACTACGCCACCGAACGCGCCCGCGTCGCCTACGACGCCGCCACCATCACCCGCGACGATCTCGTCGCCGCGGTCGAGGACCTCGGCTACCACGTCGCCGCCACAGCGCAGGCCGCCGCTCCCGCCGCGGCGCCGGCGCCCACCCCGGTGGCCTTCCTGTCCCGCAACCCCTCCGCCCCCGCGGGGGCCGGTCTGGCGGTGGCCGGGGCGCCGCCCAGCGCAGCGCCGAAGCCGGTGGAACCGGGCGAGCCGACCGCTCGGGAGCGGGATCCCCTGCGGACGCGGTTGCTGGTGGCGTTGGTGCTGGCCCCTCCCGTGATCGCGCTGTCGATGATCTCCGCGCTCCAGTTCGACGGCTGGATGGAGCTGGCCCTGGTGCTGGCCACACCCGTGGCGCTGTGGTGCGCCTGGCCGTTCCACCGGGCTGCGTGGCTGAACCTGCGCCACCGGGCCACCACCATGGACACGCTGGTGTCGCTGGGCATCCTGGCCGCCTACGGGTGGTCGCTCTATGCCATCGCGACCGACGGCGAGCCGTACCTCGAGGTCGCGGCGGGCGTGACGCTGTTCCTGCTGGCCGGACGGTACGCCGAGGCCCGGGCCAAGCGCCGGGCGGGCGCCGCCATCACGGCGCTGGCCCAGCTCGGGGCCAAGGACGTGGGAGTCCTCGACGCCGACGGCCGCGAGCACCGCCGCCCCATCGAAGAGCTGGCCGTGGGGATGCGTTTCGTCGTGCGCCCGGGCGAGAAGGTCGCCACCGACGGGGTCGTCGTCGAGGGCACGTCCGCAGTGGACCGCTCGCTGCTCACCGGGGAGAGCGTCCCGGTCGAGGTGGGACCGGGCGACGCCGTGGTCGGCGCGACGGTCAACGCCGGCGGGCGCCTGGTGGTAGAGGCCACCGGGGTCGGGGCCGACACCGCGCTGGCGCAGATCGCCCGGCTGGTCGAGGACGCCCAGGCGGGCAAGGCGCCCGTGCAGCGCCTGGCCGACCGCATCTCGGCCTGGTTCGTGCCCGCGGTGCTGGTGCTGTCGGCCCTGACGCTGGTGGGCTGGCTGGTGACCGGGCACGAGGCGACCGACGCGTTCGAGGCCGCGGTGGCGGTGCTGATCATCGCCTGCCCGTGCGCGCTGGGCCTGGCCACGCCCACCGCCCTGCTGGTGGGGACCGGGCGCGGTGCCCAGCTCGGCCTGCTCATCCGCGGTCCCGAGGTGCTGGAGTCCACCCGCCGGGTCGACACCGTCGTGCTCGACAAGACCGGCACAGTGACGTCCGGCGCTATGCGCCTGGTCGACGTCGTGACCGCCGAGGGCACGGACGAGCCCACCGCTCGCCGCCTGGTCGGGGCCCTGGAGGCCGCATCCGAGCATCCGATCGGCCGCGCCATCGCCGCGGGCTCCGGCGCCGATCGCCACCCCGTGGTCGGAGGCTTCCGCAGCCTGACCGGGCTGGGCGTCGAGGGCGTGGTCGAGGGCCACGAGGTGCTGGCCGGCCGGCCGGCCCTGCTGGCCGAGCGGGACCTGCCGCTGCCGCGCGACCACGCCGTGGTGGCCGAGGTCGCCGAGCGTCAGGGCAGCACCGTGGTGGCCGCGGGCTGGGACGGCGAGGCCCGCGCCCTGTTCGTGGTGGCCGACCAGCTCAAGCCGACCAGCGCCGACGCCGTCGCCCGGCTGCGGGCGCTGGGCCTGGAGCCCCTGCTGGTCACCGGCGACAACGCCGCCACCGCCCACACCGTGGCCACGGCCGTGGGCATCGACCGGGTCGAGGCCGAGACGCTGCCCGGGGACAAGGTGGGCGTGGTGCGCCGCCTCCAGGACGAGGGCCGGGTCGTGGCCGTCGTGGGAGACGGGGTCAACGACGCCGCCGCCCTGGCGCAGGCCGACCTCGGACTGGCCTTGGGGACCGGCGCCGACGTCGCCATCGAGGCGAGCGACCTCACGCTCGTGAGCGGCGACCTGCGGGCCGCGCCCGACGCCATCCGCCTCGCCCGGCGCACCCTGCGCACCATCAAGGGCAACCTGTTCTGGGCCTTCGCCTACAACGTGGCGGCGCTGCCCCTGGCGATGGCGGGCCTGGCCGAGCCCATGCTGGCCGGCGCAGCCATGGCCTTCTCCAGCGTGTTCGTCGTCAGCAACAGCCTGCGGCTACGCCGGTTCCGCTGACTGCTCGCGCACCGGCTCGTCGGTGAGGCGCCGCTCGACCCACAGCGCGCCGAGCGGGATCACCGCAGCGATGACCACCCTGCCGGTCGTGGTCGAGTCCCACCCGAGCGGGCGCCGCACCGCCAGGGCCAGGCCCAGGTACGCGAGGAAGATCACCCCGTGCACCGGCCCGAGCGTCTCGACCAGGCCATGCGCCCCGAACACGTGCTTGGCGACAGAGGCGGCCAGCAGCACGAGGTAGGAGACGGCCTCGACCACCGCCACCCCCCGGAACCAGCGGATCATCGCCCCGCATCATCGGCGGTCGACCGCGGCACCGGCAAGCCGGCGAACGCTACGGCTCGATGCGGATGGCGCCCTCGGGGCAGTTGCGCACGCCCAGCCGGGCCTTCTCGTCCAGCTCCGGTGGCACGTCGGCCACCCGCACGAGCCCGTAGCCGTCGTCGTCGCCTTCGAACACCTCGGGCGCCAGCGTGTAGCAGCGCCCGTGCCCGGTGCACTGTTCCGTGTCGATGACGACCTTCATGGCCGCCAGAGTAGGTGGCAGCATCTGGTCGAGCTGAACCGCACGCGACAGGGAGGCTGGGATGTCCCGACCCCGAACCCGCGTGTCCGCGGTGACGTTGTCGTCGCCGGACACCCGGGCATTGGCGGCGTTCTACGAGCGGCTCCTGGGCTGGACCCGGGTCGACGACGGCGGGCGCTGGGTGCGGATCCGCCCGCCGTCCGGGGGCGCGGGCCTGTCGTTCCACCACGAGGACCACTACGTCCGCCCGGTGTGGCCCTCCGAGCCGGGTGAGCCGCCGATGATGCTGCACCTCGACATCGCGGTGGACGACCTCGACGCCGGCGTGGCCTGGGCCGAGGAGGCGGGGGCCACGGTGGCCGAGCACCAGCCCCAGCCCCACGTGCGGGTGATGCTCGACCCCGACGGCCACCCGTTCTGCCTGTTCCGGGGCGCGCCCCGCGGCGAGTTCGACCAGGCCGACTGGAACGGCGTCAGCGAGGCGTGAGCCGCGCCCGCAGCGCCGCGGCCTGGCGGCGCAGCACCTCGGGATCGGTCGGCTCGGGGGCGGCCAGGTCGTCCCACGGCAGGGGCCCGCCCGGGGCGGGATCGTCGAGGTAGCGGGGCACCACGTGGGTGTGCAGGTGGGGGACCCAGTTGCCCAGCGTGAGCAGGTTCACCTTCACCGGCCGGAACTCCGCCTCGATCGCCCGGGCCAGCGCAGTCACATCCCGCCAGTAGCCGTCGGCCTCGTCGGCGGCCAGCTCGGTCGGCTCGGCCACGTGGCGGTGGCGCCACACGGCGATGCAGTAGCCGGGCAGGCGGCTGCGGCGTTCGAGTCGCACCTCGGCCCAGTTCAGCTCGGCCACCGCCACGGTGTGATCGTTGTCGCCGTCGCCCAGCGATGCGCACAGCGGGCAGCCGGCGCCGGCCTTGCGCGCGTCCCAGTCCTCGGGCCAGCCCGGGGCGGTCACGTCGGCTGCACTTCAGCGATCCGCTCGACGTCGGGCACGCAGGCGCCGAGCCGGTCCCACAGGGCCGTGGCGACCCCGGCCAAGGGCGTGGCCTCCGCCGCGAGGTGCATCAGCTCGCCGCTGGCGATCAGGTCGCGGGCCAGCGCGGCGATCGAGGGCAGCGCCTCGTCCCAGCCGTCCAGGGTCACGCCCCAGAACGTGACGAAGTGGGTGTGCAGCAGCAGCGAGACCGCCGCCCACTCGTCGACCCGCACCTCCACGATCTCGGGCCAGCGCCGGGCGACGAACTCGTTGAGCTCACGCACCCGTTCTATGCCGCGGAACAAGGGGTCGGGCGCCAGGACGTACACCTTCGGCACCGAGCTGAGCCGGATGGCGCCGAGGCACTGGATGCACGGCTGCAGCGTGGTCCACAGCTCCAGCCCGTCCGCCGGCGTCCCCCAGCGCAGCTTGGCGAGGACGTTCATCTCCGCGTGCGCCAGCGACGTCCCCGCCAGCACGTCGTCGCCCGGGTCCCGCTCGGCCATGCGGTTCCGCCCGGTGGCGATGACCTCCCCGTGCCGGCTGACGGTGGCGCCGACGCCCAGGCTCCCGGCGCGGAACGACTCCCACGCCAGCTCGAGGGCCCGCGCCATCGGCGGCTCCAGCGCCTGCATGGCGGCGCAGTGTACGGCCCGACCGAACCCGTCACCGAGCGGCGAGGGCGACCGCGACACGGCCCGACTGCAGGGAGCGCCGGTGGTGGATCGGGATCGGGAGCTGCCGGGCCAGGATCAGGAGATCGTCGTCGCTCACGACGCGCAGACCCACCCGCGCCAGCAACGCTCGGATCGCCTCCGGTGTCCAGGTGGACCGGCGGGGCTCGGCGCCGAGAGGGTCGGGACGCCGAGCGATCAACGTGAGCCCGCGGGCCACCAGGCGCCCGACCGAAGCGGCCCACGACGGCGTCTGGTAGTTGACGACGAGGCGGCTACCGGGCGCCGAGCACGTGGAGAACGCGGTGACGGTGGTCTCGACCTCGGCGCGTGAGAGGTAGGGCACGACGCCCTCCCAGACCCAGGTGGTGCTCAGCGCCGCCTGGTGGCCGGCCGCCGCCAGGGCGGGCCCGAGGGCATCGCGGCCGAAGTCGACCGGCACGTACCGCAGCGTCCGGGACACCGGCTGCAGGCCCCGAGCCCGATCGCGCTTGTCGTCCTGCGAGGCGGGGTGGTCGACCTCGAAGACGTCGACATCGGCGAGGTCGGACATCCGCCAGGCGCGGCCGTCGAGCCCGGCGCCGAGGATCACCAGTTGCGGGTTCGCCCCGGCCCGCACGGCGTCGTCGATGGCGATGGTGCGCGGCACGATCACCTCGGCGTTGGCGGCCAGCATCTCGACCTCCATCCGATCCGCCCAGCCCGGCGGCGCCACGCCGGTCCGGGCGCGCTCCACGGCGGCCAGCTCGTCGTCGCGCAGCAGGGCCCGGGCGACCGGGTCGTCGAAGCGGCCGACCGCGAGGCGACCGTCGGCCACCGCCCGACCCTGGCAGACCAGCACGGCCGTCCGGCTCGCCTCGTTTCGGGTCATGCCATCCAGCATGGCGGTACGGGCGGCCGCGCCTCGGCTCTGGCCCCGCCGGTGCGAGCACTCGCCCGGGCGTCACCGGCGGTCCGGCACCTCCGGACTAGGCGAGATCGGCCAGGGTGGCGAGGCGGGTGCTTCCGTCGGACTGCGCGGCCGCCAGGGTCGTTCCCATCAACAACCGCACCACACCGTGCACGGCCGCGGCCGCCTCGTCGTGGCCGAGGTCGCGCAGCCCGGTGCTGGTGCGGTCGTCCGACGGGGCCGTGTACTCCCTCCAGAGGTCTCGGAACTCGCGGAGCAGGTCGACGGTGAGGCAGGGCTTCTCCCACACGTTCGACACCGGCCCGTCCCACGCGGCCTGCAGCCGCACCGCCAGCGGATCATCGCTGGTCGCGAGCAAGCGGACGGCGTCCGCCAGGTTGTCCCGGGCGTAGTCGAGGCTCATCGGGGTGAAGCCTCGCGCGCGACAACGCCGACAGCATCAGCCCCCGGCCGGAGCCGGGGCCGCCAGCTCGGCGGCCGGCGTGGCGTCCGTGTCTGTCGAGGCGGTGTCCCGGCCGTGGAGGACCAGCGCCCAGGCCAGGCAGCCGAAGGCGACGAGGGTGGCGATCGTGCGCACCAGGTTCCACGCGACCCAGCGCGGCTCGTTGAAGTCGCGCCGCACCGCGGCCAGGTCGGCGATCTGATCCGGGTCGCCCGCGGCCTTGAGCGCATCGTTGCTCGGCGCGTTGATCCCGATGGTGATCACGACCACCGCCAGGTACAGCACGAAGGCGACCACGACCCACGGCAGCACCGAGCCGCCGTCGTCGGCGGTGTAGAGCGCCCCGGCGACACCGGTGGCCACCAGCGCGCCGAGGAAGGCGAGCATGAACAGCGGGTTGATGATGGCCCGGTCGATGGCCCCGAAGGCGCCGACGAAGGTGCGGTCGTCGGTGGCGCCGAGGCCCCGCATGATGGTGTTGGAGTAGAGCCCGAACACCCCGGCCATGAGGCCCATGGTCATGGTGGCGGCGATCAGCGCCACCGCCTGGGCCGCCTCGATGGTCATCAGATCACCTCCCGGCGCGACGCCCCGCATAGCCGCGCCCGTGGCGATCATGACGATGATCACGGGCCACGGCCAGGAGGCATGATCGCGGGCATGAGGATCACTCGACAGGTCATCGTCCTCGACGCGGCCGACCTGACCGCCGTGAGCTCGTTCTGGGCCGGGCTGCTGGGGGGCACGGTCGTGGCGGACGACGATTGGCACAGCATCCTGGTCGACGGCGAGTGGCGGCTGGCGGTCCAGCTCGCGCCCGATCACGTCCAGCCCGAGTGGCCCGACGGGACGCCGCAGCAGATCCACCTCGACTTCTATGTCGACGACATCGGCTCGGCCCATGACGAGGCGGTGGCCCTGGGCGCTCGCCTGTTGAAGCCGGCGGATGAACTCGGGTCGGCCGAGGGGTTCCAGGTCTACGCGGACCCGGCCGGGCACCCGTTCTGCCTGTGCTGGGGCTGACCTCGCTTCACGGCTCGGCTGCGGGCGGCTCGTCCATGGCCGCCCGGGTGGTGACGAGAGGTTGGTCGGGCACGGTGATCACGCCGCGATGCGGCCGGTCGAGGTCGAGCGAGATGAACAGGATGAGGATCACGACCCCGGCGGCCACCAGTGACGTCGCCAGCCCGCGGCCGAGCAGGGCCAGGTAGAGCGACAGCACGCCGATGGCGATGGCGCCGCCTAGCACCTGGAGGATCACTACGGTGCTGGGGACGCGGTTGCGCACGGACGTGACCCGGTCGGTGTGCGAGTCGATCATGGCGTTGAGCGACTTGACGTACAGGCGAGGGGCGGTTCCCGTGGGATCCGCGCGGACCGCATCGCCCGCTTCGCCCCGCCCCACCCACCAGCAACACCAGCACGACCACCAGCGTCGCTGTGCTCATCCCGAAGAAGGTCAGATCCACGTCCCGCACCTACCGCCGTGTCCGAGCACCGGGACGAGCTTCGCGCGTCCCTCGACGCTCGGAGCTACGTGGTCGGCTCCCAGCTGTCGAGGATCAGGCCGTCGAACGCCAGGCCCCAAGGTGGGCGCAGGAAGCCGAGCGCCCGCACATCCTCGTACCAGTGGCCGAAGGGGGAGCGCCGGGAGAACGTCCCGCCTCCCAGCACCCGGCACAGCCGGCCCAGGCACGATTCGGCGAGCTGGGCGCCCGCCGTCTTGGCCCGCAGGGCAGCACCACGGGCCGCACGCCCTGACTCGATGGCGCGCAGCGCGCCCTCGTACACCTGCGCCATGGTCCACGCCTCCAGCTCGGCCTGGGCCCACTCGACCTGCTCGTAGGCACGCAGCCCGTCGGCGCGGGGCGCGAGCTGTTGCCGGGCCGTCTCGATCGCCTCCTCGACGATGCCGAGCACGACGGCAGTGAACAAGGTGCTGATGAACGCGGCCGCGCCGCCGATCAGGTCGCTGAGGTGCCCGGGCCAGGCGAAGCGCACCGCGGGGGCGCCGTCGAACGACAGGGCATGGCTCTGGGTGGCGGCCATGCCGTGCCCGTCCCACGGCGCGATGAGCGTGATGCCCTGGCTGCCGTTGGCCTCGAAGCCGGCCATCGGCACGTAGAACCAGTCGGGCTCGTCCTCGCCTTCGGGCACGGCCGTCGTCAGCATGTACGAGGTGACCCCGGTCCCGCTGCCGAAGTGCTTCTGGCCCGTGAGCCGCCAGCCGTCGCCGTCGCCCGCGCGGGTGGCCACCGTGCGGGAGCGGGTCACGTCGCCCCCGCTGCCCGGCTCCGACGTGATGGTCCCCCACCAGGCGCCCTCTTCGACCTGGTCGAACACCGTCTCCCGCTGGCGCCGCCACCCGTCGGTGTGGGGCTCGGGGACGTCCGGGGTGGCGAGCCAGAACGCCAGCACGGCCGGGTGCATCGACGTCGTGAGCGCGAGGGAGGAGTCCCCTCGGGCGAGGGTCCGGTAGATCTCGCCGATGCCGCGGGTCGACGAGGCGAGGTCCTGCCACAGGCCCCCGCGGTCCGCGGGCAACCCGGCGCGCAACACCCCCGCACCCGCCAGCGCGTCGAGGTCGGCGGGGTCGAGCTGGCGTCGCTGCTGCCGCTCGCCGCGCTCGGCCGCAAAGCCCTGGGCCAACTCTGCGACCGCCTGCCGGACCGCCTCGGGGCCCGCCACCGCCCGCGCACCCGTGCTGGTAGTGGTCATCATCTCCGCCCTTCTCACGCCGTCCGCCCTCCGAACGTAGGGCCTGAAGCCGCCGCCCGCCATAGTCCCAAGCGTCAGGCGCCGCCGGTGAGGTCGGCGTGGAGGGCCTTGAGGGCGGCCACGTAGATCTCGGAGAAGGTCGGGAACGGCTGGATCGTGTCGCGTAGCACGTCGAGGGGAACACGGGCCCGGATGGCCAGCGTGGCCTGCTGGAGCCACTCGCCGGCCTCGGGGCCGAGCGCGTAGGCTCCGGTCAGCCTCTCGCCGTCGCTGAGCAGGGTCATGAAGCCGTTGGACTCGGCGTAGGCCCGCGTGTAGGTGGCCGTCTTGGCCACGTCGGCCACGGCGGCGGTCCCGCTGTACCTCGCCTCGCCGGCGCCGACCGCCGCCGCCTGCGGGTCGGTGAACACCGCGCGCGGCACCGCCTCGTAGTTGGCCTCGCGGGGCTCGCCCAGGATGTTGGCGGCCACGACCCGGCCCTGGTACTTGCCGACATGGGTGAGGGGCCAGATGCCGGTGATGTCACCGATGGCCCACAGGCGCTCGCCGGCCCGCAGCTGGGCGTCGACCGGGATGCCGTGGGGGTCGGCGGCGACGCCGACCGTCTCCAGGCCGATCCCGTCGACGCGGGGGCGCCGGCCGGTGGCGACCAGGATGCGGTCGCCCCGCAGCTCGCGGCCGTCGTCGAACGCCAGGACGTAGTCGTCGCCGTCGCGCCGGGCCGACGTCGCGCTCACCCCGAGCGCGAGCTCGATGCCCTCGTGGCCGAGGGCCTCGCCCAGCGCCTCTCCCAGCGGCGCCGGCTCGCGGGGCAGCAGGTGCTCGGCCATGTCGGCGATGGCTGCCTCGCCCCCGAGGCGGCGCACGGCCTGCGCCATCTCGACGCCGACGGGCCCGCCGCCGAGCACCACCAGACGCCGGGGGACCGCCTTCATCCCCGTCGCCTCCCGGCTGGTCCACACGCCGTCGAGCTCGCCCAGCCCGGGGACCGGCGGCACGATCGCATCGGCCCCGGCGGCCACGACGATGTGGTCGGCGGTGTGGCGCACCCCGTCGACCTCGACGACGCCGGGCCCGGCGAGCCGGCCGGTGCCTCGCAGCAGGGTGATGCCCTCTCCCGCCAGCCAGCGCTCCTGGCCGGCGTCGGAGTAGTCCGACACCATGAAGTCCCGCCAGGCGAGCGCGGCGGCGACGTCGACCTGCGCGGTGGCCGCCGCATCCCGCGCCGCCTGCGCCGCCTCCCCGGGCCGCAGCAGCGTCTTGGACGGGATGCACGCGTAGTACGAGCACTCGCCCCCCACCAGCTCGCGCTCGACTACGGCGACCCGCAGGCCGCCCTCGGCCAGCGCCCCGGCACAGTGCTCGCCTGGCGATCCCGCCCCGAGGACGATGACGTCGTAGTCACTGGTCACGCTGACGCCTCCCGGCCGGTCTGGGCATCGATTCCTTCGCCACGCATCGTGTACGCCCTACCCGGCTGGCCCGCCGATGCGACCGACCGGGGCGGCTGAAGCCGCCCCGGTCGTCACCGGCTGTGGCAGTGGAGGGTCGAGCCGATGGCTGCTACATGCAAATGGTCGCGCCGGCGTCGGGGTCGTAGTAGCACACCGGAGGCGGGGGCGGTGCTTGCACCGAAAGCAGCACGACCCACTCATTGCTGATGTAATGACCCGAGTTACCTGCGAAGTAGTTGGCCGTGAGCACGTACTGACCAGGGTTGAGGAAGTCCAGAATGGTCGCTCGTTGCTCGTTCACGACGCAATTGCTACCGGCGGTCCGGGTCTGGATACCTCGGACGAAACTCCCGTCGGTCCTGAACAGGTTGAACGTGACCGACGTTCCCGGTCGGATGCCGTTGCCGCCCGTATTGACGTACGACGACGTCTGCCCGGTGTCGATGTTCACGGTCCTGAGGCCGACGCTCTGGTCGCCCTCATAGCCGGAGAAGATGTATTGCCTCAGCACCGGCACGGTCAGATAGGCGTGGCCTCGCGTGGCGCACCCCGCGGCACTGGCAGGCGCCGCATTTGTGACCAAGCCGCCGACCGTGACTGTGGCGAGC
>JBKPRV010000273.1:0-2408 GCA_046734715.1 Actinomycetota bacterium
GCGTGACCACGCTCGGCCACCTTCCCGGCGGCCTGCCCAAGCTCGGGCTGCCCGACGTGGCATGGTCCGACATGGGCACGCTCGTCGCCATCTCGACCTCGATCTTCGTGCTGATCCTGGCCCAGAGCGCGGCGACGTCGCGGGCCTACGCGGCCCGCTACAACGAGGACTTCGACGAGAACGTGGACCTCGTGGGCCTCGCGGGCGCCAACCTCGCGGCCGGTGTCAGCGGCACGTTCGTCGTCAACGGCAGCCCGACCAAGACGCAGATGGTCGACGGGGCCGGCGGCCGCTCCCAGCTCGCCCAGGTGACCACGGGCGTGATCGTCCTGATCGTCCTGCTGTTCCTCACCGCACCCATCCAGTACCTACCCGAAGCAGTGCTCGCATCGGTGGTGTTCCTGATCGGGATCGAGCTCGTGGACTACCGGGGGATGGCCAGGATCTTCCGGGTCCGCCTCGACGAGTTCGTCGTCGCCGCGCTGACCATGGCCACCGTCATCGTCATCGGCGTCGAACAGGGGATCATCCTGGCCATCGTCGCGTCGATCGTGATCCACCTGCGCCACTCGTACCAGCCCCACAACTCCGTGTTCGTCATCGCGGGCGACGGCGGCCGGCCCCGGGTCCAGCCGGTCACCTTCGACGCCCGCACCCTCCCCGGGCTCGTCGTCTACCGGTTCGCCGCCGGCCTCTACTTCGCCAACGCCAACCATCTCCTCAGCGACGTCAACGGGTTCGTGGCCGACACCGACGGTGACGACCTGGCGTGGCTCTGCATCGACGCCTCGGCCATGGCCGACTGCGACTACACCGGAGCCGAAGTGCTGAAGCAGGCCCACGCCACCCTCAGCGAGCACGGTGTGCGCCTCGTGTTCACCGAGCTGCTGCACGAGGTCGAGGTCGAGTTCGACACCTTCGGCCTGACCGCGGAGCTCGGTGCCGACGCCTTCTTCCCCACGGTGGTGGATGTGATCGCGGCGTTCGAGGCCCGCGGCCGGCACTGATGGGACGTCAGCCTTCCGGCGGCGAAGCCGCGCGGAGGCTCCGGCTGGCGGCGGCCGGGTTGGTTGACGTGTCCTCGCCCTAGCGGAAGACTCGGGGATCTCGAAAGGGGCGGCCATGGCGTGGAACCTGACGGGCAGCTATGTCGAGACGTGTTCGTGCGAGCTGATGTGCCCGTGCAACCTCTCCTTCGATCACGGCGCGACATACGACTTCTGCCGGGTCACCCTCGTGTTCAACATCCGGGAAGGGCAGATCGAGGGCACGGACGTCGGCGGCCTGAAGGTCGCGGCGATCGCGGACACCCCGAAGGTCATGACCGATGGGAACTGGCGGTTGGGCGTGTTCGTCGACGCGCAGGCGAACGATGAGCAGTTCGACAAGCTGATCCAGGTGTTCAGCGGTCAGTTGGGCGGGCCGATTGCCGCGCTCGCTCCGTTGGTGGGGGAGATCCTCGGCGCCGAGCGGGCGCCGATCGAGGTCGTCGACGACGGCTTGCGCCACACCGTCCGCATCGGCGACGCCATCGACTTCGAGATAGAGGACATCGTCCCGTTCGGCATCGAGACGGGCCAGCCGGTGCGATTCGACGGGATGTTCCATCCGGTCGGCTCGAACCTCACGATGGCGGAGGCGAAGCGGTCACAGATCGACGCGTTCGGGATCCAGTACGAGGGCAAGACCGGCCTCTCGACCTCCACGTTCTCCTGGGCCGCTTGATGCGATGAGCGCCCCGGCGCCGGCGGGCGTTCCGGCCAGCGGGGGGCTGGCCCCCGCGATGTCCGCGGTGCGCGCCCGGCTCGGCCTCGTCGCCCTGCTGTTCGGCCTCGCGGCGCTGGGCTGGTGGTGGACCGGCGACCAGATGCGAGGTATGGACAACGGGCCATGGACCGGTCCCGGCTCGTTCGGCTGGTTCCTTGGCATCTGGGTCGTGATGATGGCGGCGATGATGTTTCCCTCGGTCTCGCCGACCGTTGCGCTGTACTCCCGCATGACGAGGCAGCGCTCGCCGCTGTCGCCGCTGCTGTTCACGATGGGCTACCTGCTCACGTGGGCCGTCGCCGGCATCGCGGCGTTCGGGATCGGCGTGGCGTTGGGCTCGATCTCCGGTGATCTGTTCACGTGGGATCGGGCCGGCCGGTGGACGGCCGGCGCCACTCTCGTCGTCGCCGCGGCGTACGAGCTCACGCCGTTGAAGGATGTCTGCCTCGGCAAGTGCCGCAGCCCGCTCGGCTCGCTGCTCGGCTCATGGCGCGACGGCTCGTCAGGCGCGATTCAAATGGGAGCCAAGAACGGCGCCTGGTGCGTCGGTTGTTGTTGGGCCCTCATGGCGTCGCTCTTCGCGTTGGGGGTCATGAGCATCACGTGGATGGCCGTCGTCGCAGGGCTGATCGCCTTCGAGA
>JBKPRV010000274.1:0-16545 GCA_046734715.1 Actinomycetota bacterium
GCTGGCGCCTGCGGCCGGGCGAGATGGCGGCCGACCTCGCTGCGATCGCGGATGGGGTGGCCCACGCGCTCCGCGCCGCCGGTGCCCGGTCCGAACCAGCGGGGGACGGGCCCGGCGCGGCCCCGGACAGCCTCCGGGCGCGGCTGGCGCTGCCGCGGCCGGCCAGCCGCTACGCCGGGAGCGGGCGATGAGCGCGCGTGCGGGCGACGGCCGGCCGCGCAAGCAGGTGATCCTGGCGGCGCACTTCCCCGGGGTGAACAACACCACCGTGTGGGCGGACCCCGCGGCGGGGAGCCAGATCGACTTCGCCTCGTTCGCGCACCTGGCCCGGGTGGCCGAGCGGGGCTGCTTCGACTTCTTCTTCCTCGCCGAGGGCCTGCGCCTGCGGGAGCAGGGCGGCCACATCTACGACCTCGACGTCGTGGGCCGGCCCGACACCATGACCGTGCTCTCGGCCCTGGCCGCCGTCACCACCCACCTGGGGCTGGCCGGCACGCTCAACGCCACCTTCCACGAGCCCTACGAGCTGGCCCGCCAGCTGGCCACGCTCGACCACCTGTCCGGCGGGCGGGCGGCTTGGAACGTGGTCACGTCGTCCGACGCCTTCACCGGCGCCAACTTCCGCCGGGGCGGCTACCTCGACCACGCCGACCGCTATGCGCGGGCCGAGGAGGTCATCCGGGCCGCGGTGCGCATGTGGGACAGCGACGGCGGCGAGTTCGAGCATCCGGGCGCCCACGTCGACATCCGGGGCCGGTTCGCGGTGCCCCGCAGCCCCCAGCGCCACCCGGTCGTCCTCCAGGCCGGCGACAGCGATCCCGGCCGCGAGCTCGCCGCGGCCACGGCCGACGCCATCTTCTCCCGACACTCCCGGCCCGACGCCGCCCGGGCCTTCTACGCCGACGTCAAGGGCCGCCTCCCCCGCTATGGCCGCGGGCCCGAAGAGCTCAAGATCATCCCCGCCACCACGTTCGCCCTGGGCGACACCCCCGAGGAGGCGGCCGAGCGCGCCCGGCACATCCGCCGCCAGCAGGTCAGCCCCCAGACCGCCATCCTGCTGCTGGAGCAGGTCTGGAACCGGGACCTCTCGGCGTACGACCCCGACGGCCCGCTGCCCGAGATCGAGCCGGACGTGACCTCGCCCTCGATCATCCAGGGCCGGGCCCGCATGTACGCCGACCCGATCGCCACCGCGGCCGACTGGCGCAGGCGGGCCGAGGCCCGCAACCTGTCCGTCCGCGAGCTGGTCATCGAGGTGACCGGGCGCCAGACGTTCATCGGCACGCCCACCCAGGTGGCCGACGCGGTGGACGACTTCGTGCAATCCGACGCGGCCGACGGCGTGATCCTCATCCCCCACCTCACGCCCACCGGCATCGACGACTTCGTGGACGAGGTGGTGCCGCTGCTCCAGGAGCGGGGCGCGGTGCGCACGCGGTACGAGACCCGCACGCTGCGCGAGCACCTCGGCCTGCCGCCCACCAACCCCGCGAGCCGGGACCGGGCCGGGAGCGCCCACGCATGAGCCCACCGCCCCTGTCGGTGCTCGACCTGGTGCCGGTGACCAGCGGCTCCACCCCCCGCGAGGCTCTCGCCAACAGCTTGGACCTGGCCCGCCGCTGCGAGGCCGCCGGCTACCGGCGCTACTGGGTGGCCGAGCACCACCTCAACCCGGGAGTGGCGGGGACCACGCCGGCGCTGGTGATCGGGCTGGTGGCCGCGGCCACCGAGCGGATCCGGGTCGGGTCGGGGGCCGTGCTCATGGGCCACCACACCCCGCTCTCGGTGGTCGAGCAGTTCGGCCTGCTGGACGCCCTCCACCCCGGCCGCATCGACCTCGGGCTGGGCCGCTCCGGGTCGCGGCGCAGGCCGCCCGGAGCCCGCCGCAACGGCGAGGATCCGGCCCCGACCGAGGCCCGGACGTCGCCCGAGGGGCTACTGATCCCGCCGCTGTTCAACATGGGCCCGGTGTTCCGCTCGCCGTTCTTCCGGATGCAGGCGCGCCTGCTCCAGCAGCCGGGGGCGGAGACGCCGGAGTACGCCGAGCAGGTCGACGAGGTGCTCGCCCTGCTGGCGGGGACGTATCGCGGGCCCGACGGCACCGAGGCCCACGTGGTGCCCGGCGAGGGCGCCGCCCTCGAGGTGTGGATCATGGGCTCGAGCGGCGGAGTGAGCGCGGAGGTGGCGGGCGCCCGAGGCCTGCCGTTCGCCTCGAACTACCACATCGCCCCCAGCGAGGTGCTGGAGGCCGTGGAGGCCTACCGGGCCTCGTTCCGGCCCTCGGACTCGCTGGCTCGGCCGTACGTGGCGGTGTCGGCCGACGTGGTGGTGGCGCCCAGCGACGACGAGGCCCGCGAGCTGGCCACCGGCTACGGACTGTGGGTGCGTAGCATCCGCACCGCGTCGGGCGCCATCCCCTTCCCCACCCCCGACGAGGCCCGCCGCCACCCGTGGACCGACGAGGATCGGGCCCTGGTCCGCGACCGGGTCGACACCCAGTTCACCGGATCACCGGCGACGGTGGCCGAGCGGCTCGACGTGCTGGCCCGGGCCACGGGCGCCGACGAGGTCGTGGTCACCACCATCACCCACGACCACCCCGACCGGGTGCGGTCGTACGAGCTGCTGGCCCGCGAGTGGGCCTGATCGGTCAGTCCCGGCCCGCCGCCACCACCGCCGCCTCGCCCAGCGCCCGCTCCAGCCGCTCGCGCACCGCGTCGCTGACCTTGCCGTCGACGATCTCGCCCGAGGTGGCGTAGACGACGGTGGGCACGGTCCAGCCGTCCAGGCTGGCCACGAGGGCCCGGCCGCTGGTGTCGAGCGAGAGGTAGTGCTCGGGGATGGCGGCGGTGGCGATCAGGACGACGGCCACGCCGGCCAGCCCGCCGGTGGGGAACCGGTCGAGGAACGCCTTGAGCGCCCCGGCCACCGTGGCCCGGTACACCGGGCTCGCGAGCACGAGGATCGAGGCCCCGGATGCGGCCGCCACCGCCTCCGCCACCTCGGGGTCGGTCGTCCGGCCCAGCAGGCCGTCGGCCGACAGCTGGGACAGCTCCACCAGCCGGCCTCCGCCTCCGAGGTCGAGCGCAGCCACGGCTACCGCCCGCGTGCGGGACGAGGCGGACTCACCGGCGTGCACCACGACAAGGCTCATGTCCTCAGCTTCACGAGCCGGAGCACGCCATGCAAAGACAGCGTCCCCGCGGGCGTGGTCCGGCCTAACCCGGCTCTCCGACGTGGTACTCGGGCCGGTCCAGCAGCAGGTCGACCACCACCGCGGTCCAGCCCGTCTGGTGCATGGCCCCGAGCCCGCAGCCCGTGTCGCCGTGGAAGTACTCGAAGAACAGCAGGTTGTCCTTCCACGCCGGGTCGGTCTGCAGCATCTCGACCTCACCGAACACCGGCCGGCGCCCGTCCGGGCCCGGCAGCCAGATGGACAGCAGGCGGTCGCACAGGTCGTCGGCCACCTCGCCCAGGCTGCGCTGGGTGCCGGAACCGGTGGGGTACTCCACCTTGAAGTCCTCACCCAGGAACGCGTGGTACTGCGTCAGCGACCGCACCACCATGTAGTTCACCGGGAACCACACGGGGCCCCGCCAGTTGGAGTTGCCGCCGTACATGTTGGTGCGGGACTCGGCGGGCTCGTACTCGATGGTCGCGCCCGGCACTCCGGGGACCTCGTAGGGCTGGGTGTGGCGCTTGGACACCGACCGGAGGCCGTGCGGCGACAGGAAGCCGTCCTCGTCGAAGAAGCTGGCCAGGGTGGTGGCGAGCTGGTCGGGCGACACCAGGGACACCAGCAGCCGCTGCTCGGCCCCGACCGTGCGCAGGCGGGCCGTTAGCCGGTCGGGCGGCCGGTCCTCTTCCTCCCAGGTGCGGGCGAAGCGCTTGGACAGGCGCTGCACCCGGGCTGTGTTCCGCAGCGGCAGCTGGACCGCGGGCAGGATGGGGATGGCGCCCACCAGGGACTGCACCCGCAGGGGGACCGCCGAGCCGTGCGTCACCAGGCGGTCGTAGAAGAAGCCGTCGGCCGGGTCGTACAGGCCCGACGCGTCGAGCGCGTCGGCGATCAACACGAACTGCTCCAGGAACTTGACCACCATGTCCTCGTAGACGTCGTCGTCCTGCGTCAGGCGCACGGCCAGGATCAGCATGGCCAGGGCGTAGTAGGCCATCCAGGCGGTGCCGTCGGCCTGCTCGATGTGCATGCCGGGGGGCAGGTGCGAGCGGTCGACGGGGCTGATGTTGTCGAGCCCGAGGAACCCGCCGCCGAACAGGTTGTTGCCGTCCGCGTCCTGGCGGTTGAGCCACCAGGTGAAGTTGAGGAGCAGCTTCTGGAAGACGCGCTCGAGGAAGCGCACGTCGTGGGCGCCGTCGACCATGAACACCCGGATGGCGGCCAGGGCGTGCACGGGCGGGTTGACGTCGTCGAAGCTCCACTCGTAGGAGGGCAGGGCGCCGTTGGGATGCAGGAACCACTCGCGCAGCAGCACCAGCACCTGGTACTTGGCGAAGGCGGGGTCGAGGTGCGCCCACGCCACCGCGTGGAACGCGAGGTCCCAGGCCGCGAACCACGGGTACTCCCAGGGGTCGGGCATGGCCAGGATGTCGAAGGAGTCGAGGTGCCCCCAGGCCGCGTTGCGCCCGGTCATGTGCCCGGGCGGGGGTGGCGGCATGGCCGGGTCGCCCTCCAGCCAGCGCTTCACCGCGTAGGGGTACATCTGCTTGCTCCACACCAGGCCGGCCGACGCCTGGCGCAGCACCCGGGCCGCCTCGGGCTCCAGCGGGGCGTCGGGCAGCGAGGCGTAGAACTCGTCGGCCTCCTCGATCCGGCGCGCCATGAGCTCGTCGAAAGCGGCCGCCGCCCACCCGTCGTCCGGCGCCGCCGCCGGCCCGGCCCAGCTGGGCGCCGGTCGGTGCAGGCGCAGGCGCAGCTCGGCCCGGCCCCCGGCGGGGACGTCGAGCCGGTACCACCAGGCGGCCTTGGTCCCGGTGGCGGCCGGGTTCACGGTGGGGGCACCCTCGATCACGTGGTCGTTGATGCCGTCCTTGGGCCAGTCGCTGAGCGGCTCGGCCCCGTAGAGCCGCACGGTGTTGGTCTCGTTGTCGCAGAACAGCGCGGTGGGCGCTACACCGCCGGGCCCGGGGGCCGCCTCCAGCCGGTAGCCGCCCAGGGCGGGATGGTCGACCACGACCGCGTCGCCATCGAGCGTCAACGAGGGGAGGTGGTCGTCGCCGGTCCACACCCAGGTGTTGCGGAACCACAGCGTCGGGAGCACGTGCAGCGAGGCCGGGTCGGGGCCCATGTTCTCGATCGTGACGCGCATGGCCACGTCGGTGGGCGAGGCCTTGGCGTAGGTGACCTCCACCACCCAGTAGCGGCCATCGTCGAACGCCCCGGTGTCGAGCAGCTCGAACTCGGGATCGTCGCGGCCGCGGCGGCCGTTCTCCTCCACCAGCCGCTGGTACGGGTAGGCCGCCTGGGGATAGTGGTAGCGCCAGCGGAGCAGGGCGTGGCTCGGCAGGCCGTCGAGGTACCACCAGTACTCCTTGACGTCCTCGGCGTGGTTGCCCTGAGGCCCGGTGAGGCCGAACATGCGCTCCTTGAGGATGGGATCGGCGCCGTTCCACAGGGCCAGCGCCAGGCACAGCTCGTGGCGGATGTCGGAGATGCCCGCCATCCCGTCCTCGTTCCAGCGGTAGGCGCGGGAGCGGGCGTGGTCGTGGGGGAAGTAGTCCCAGGCGTTGCCGTCGCCGCTGTAGTCCTCGCGCACCGTGCCCCACGCCCGCTCGGACAGGTAGGGCCCCCACTCGTACCAGGGGTTGGCGGTGAGCAGGTCATCCTCGGCCCGGCCCGTGGCCTCGGCCAGGCGGGCGTGCTCGGCAGTCGTCATCCGGCCTCCTCCTCCAGCACCAGCAGGTGCCAGCCCCCGGGGGCCAGCTCGACGTACAGGCCGTCGACCAGGTCGTCGCCGCGCCGGTCGAACGTCACGTCCTGGGTGGGGTCGACCAGGCGGCAGTCCCGGCCCCGCAGGTCCTCCCAGGCGGTGCGGACGTGACCCGCGGCCCGGCCCGCGCCCAGGTTGACGACCACGAGCCGGCGCCCCGCGTCCCCGTCCCATGACCAGGCCACCAGATCCCGGTAGCCCTCGTTGCCGTCCCAGCCCGACACGTCGCACAACCGCCAGTCGCCGTCGCGCAGGGTGGCGTCGCTCACGACCGCCAGGACGCGGCGCCCGAAGGCGGCCAGGTCGTCGTCGGGCGGCTCGGCCGGGGCCCGGCCCAGGAACACGGGCAGGTGGACCCGCGCGCCGGTGAGCTGGCCGTCGTGGACCAGGCGGGCGCCGGTCTGGGTCAGCGTGGCCACGGTGGCGGCGCGCAGCCGCTCGGGCGGGAACGTGGCCGCGGCCCGGGGCTCGTCGTGGTTCTCCACGAACCGCAGCAGCCGGCGCTGGTAGGCGTCGTCGGCGGTGAGGTGGAGGCGGACCGGCTCGGCGTCCCCCGCCGCCAGCCGGTCGTAGAGCCGCTTGTCGTAGCAGTGGTCGAACCCCTGCTGCATCAGGTCCCACTCCAGGTCCCAGTAGGCCTCGGCCACGAAGGTGAAGCCGGGATGGGACCGGTGGACGGCGGCGATGACCTCGTCCCAGTAGTCGGCATCGGGCCGGGGCCCGGCCCGATCGCCCCAGGTCTTGGCGAACACCTCGTTCATCATCAGCATGGCCATGTCGCAGCGGACCCCGTCGCACCGCTCGGCGATCCCTTCCAGGGTCTCGACCGCCGCCAGGCGCAGGGCGGGCGCGAAGGCGTTGAGCTGCACGACGTCGGGCCAGGCGGGGAAGTAGGGGTCGCGGCCCCGGGCCAGGACCCGTGCGCCCACCTCCACGAACGAGGCCGGATCGGAGCGCAGGTCGTCCGCGCTGCCGGTGACGAACAGCTCGGGACGATCCCGGGCCCAGGGATGGTCCGGGGCCACGTGATTGGGCACGAAGTCGAGCACCAGCCCGACGCCCCGGCGTGCCAGCGCCTCTCGGGCCGAGGCCAGGCCGGACGGACCGCCGAGGCGGTCGTCGACCTGGTAGCCGCGGATGCAGTACGGCGACCCCACCACGTCGGCGTCCCGGTAATCGGGCAGGGCCGCCCGGAAGGAGGCCACCAGCCCGGGGTCGGCGAGAGCGATCGCGACGCCGGCCGGGCTGCGCCGCCACACGCCCATCAGCCACACGGCGTCGACGCCGAGCCCGGCGAGGTCGTCCCACACCGCCTCCGGCACCGAGCCCAGGAAGACGGGCCGGCCGGCGGTGGCGCTGAGGCCCGAGAGCCACGCCCAGGTGTTCACCTCGTACACGAGCGGGTGGGCGATGCCGCCGAAGCGCAGGCTCACCCACCCAGTCTCCCGCCCCCAGGCGGCGATGACATCACCCGCCTTGGGGGACCGCGCCGTGGCGCTCGGCTCGCCCTCCTCGCGGCCGGGGACGCGGGGCTGATGGCAAGATCGGGGGCAGCCCCTGCCCCAGGAGGTGGTGCCCATGCCCGCCCTCGACGCCGGCCCGGTCGACGTGCCCCTGCTCGACGAGACGATCGGGGCCAACCTGGCCCGCACCGTGGCCGCCCACGGCGACCGCGATGCGCTCGTGTCCGTGCACCAGTCGATCCGCTGGACCTACCGCGAGCTGTCGGAACGGGTGGAGACGCTGGCCCGCGGGCTGCTGGGGCTCGGCCTGGCCGCCGGTGATCGGGTGGGGCTGTGGAGCCCGAACCATGCCGAGTGGACGCTGCTGCAGTACGCCACGGCCGAGATCGGCGTGATCCTGGTCAACGTGAACCCCGCCTACCGGGCGTTCGAGCTGGCCTACGTGCTCGACCAGTCCGGCTGCCGGGTGCTGGTGGCGGCGCCGTCCTTCAAGACCAGCGACTACCGGGCCATGGTCGAGGAGGTGCGCGCCGAGCGGGAGGCGCTGGAGCAGGCCGTCTTCCTGTGGTCGCCCGACTGGGACGACCTGGTGACCAACGCCGCCGGAGTGCCGGCCTCGGCGCTGGAGGAGCGGCGGGCCGGGCTGCGCGCCGACGATCCCATCAACATCCAGTACACGTCGGGGACCACCGGCTTCCCCAAGGGCGCGACGCTCAGCCACCGCAACATCCTCAACAACGGGTACTTCACGACCGAGCTGCAGGGCTTCACGCCGGACGACCGGCTGTGCATCCCGGTGCCCTTCTATCACTGCTTCGGGATGGTGATGGGCAACCTGGGCTGCACCACCCACGGCGCCACCATGGTGATCCCGGCCGAGGCGTTCGAGCCCGGCGCGGTGCTGGCCGCGGTGCAGGCCGAGCGCTGCACTGCGCTGTACGGCGTGCCGACCATGTTCGTGGCCGAGCTGGGGCACCCGGACTTCGCCTCCTACGACCTGTCGTCGCTTCGCACCGGGGTCATGGCCGGGTCGCCGTGCCCGGTCGAGGTCATGAAGGCGTGCATCGACCGCATGCACATGAGCGAGGTGACCATCTGCTACGGCATGACCGAGACGTCCCCGGTGTCGACCCAGACCCTGCCGGACGACTCGCTCCACCACCGCACCGCCACCGTCGGGCGGGTCCATCCCCACGTCGAGGTGCGGGTGGTGGCGGTGGACGACCCCGGCACCACGGTCGCCCGGGGCGAGACCGGTGAGCTCTGCACCCGGGGCTACTCGGTCATGCGCGGCTACTGGAACGACCCCGAGCGCACCGCGGAGGCCATCGATGCGGACGGCTGGATGCACACCGGCGACCTCGCGGTGATGGACGAGGACGGCTACGTCAACATCGTCGGCCGCTCGAAGGACATGGTCATCAGGGGCGGCGAGAACATCTACCCCCGGGAGGTCGAGGAGTTCCTCTACACCCACCCGGCCGTGCTCGACGTGCAGGTGATCGGCGTGCCCGACGCCAAGTACGGCGAGCAGCTGCTGGCCGCCATCCGGCTCCAGCCGGACGCCACCGTCAGCGAGGACGAGATCCGCGAGTTCTGCCGCGGCCGCATCGCCCATTACAAGGTCCCGCAGTACGTGCGCTTCGTGGACGAGTTCCCCATGACCGTGACCGGCAAGGTGCAGAAGTACAAGCTGCGCGAGCAGGCCATCGCGGACCTGGGCCTGGAGGCCGCCGCCGCCATCGAGACCGCCTGAGCCGTGGCCAAGGCACCCGCGATCGAGGTCCAGGTCGGCGAGCGCACGGTCCGGGTGTCCAACCCCGATCGCGTCTACTTCCCCGCCACCGGGGCGACGAAGCTCGACCTCGTGCAGTACTACCTGGACGTGGGGCCGGGCATCGTGAACGCCCTACGGGAGCGGCCGTGCATGATGCACCGCTTCCCCACCGGGCTGGCCGGCGAGAAGGTCCACCAGAAGCGCGTGCCGGGCGGCGCTCCGCCCTGGCTGGAGACCGTGCGGCTGCACTTCCCCCGCTTCGGCCAGCACGCCGACGAGCTGTGCGTGACCGAGCTGGCCCAGGTGATCTGGGCGGTGCAGATGTCGACGGTCGAGTTCCACCCCTGGAACTCCCGGCGCGCCGACACCGAGAAGCCCGACGAGTGGCGCATCGACCTCGACCCCATGCCCGAATGCCCGCCCGCCCGGGTGCGCACGGTCGCCGGGATCGTGCACGAGGTGCTGGACGAGCTGGGCGCGGTGGGCTGGCCCAAGACGTCCGGCGGCAAGGGCCTGCACATCTACGTGCGCATCGAGCCCGCCCACGGCTTCACCGACGTGCGGCGGGCGGCGCTGGCCTTCGCCCGGGAGGTCGAGCGCCGGGCCCCCGACCTGGTGACCACCACGTGGTGGCGCAAGGACCGGGATCCCAAGGCCCTGTTCGTCGACTACAACCAGAACGCCCGGGATCACACCATGGCCGCGGCCTACTCGGTCCGGGGCCGGCCCGAGGCCACGGTGTCGACGCCCATCACCTGGGACGAGGTCGACGAGGTCGAGCCCCTCGACTTCACCATGGCCACCGTGCCCGCCCGCTTCGCCCAGCTCGGCGACCTCCATGCGGGCATCGATGACGCGGTGTTCCGGATCGACGAGCTGCTCGACTGGGCCGCCCGCGACGAGGCGGCCGGCGCGGAGGACGCGGGCGTGCCCGAGGACGACGAGACTCCGCCCTAGGCCGCCAGTGTCAGCCGCACCTTGTCCCCGAACACCGGCGTGTAGCGGGCCTCCAGGTGGGCGCGGGCGGCGGTCACCACCCGTTTGGGCAGCTTGGCGAACGGCGTCAGAGTCACGGTGGTGACGCCGGCGGCGGTCGACGGCTCCCAGGTGCCGGCGATGCGCCCGTCCACCAGCAGGACCGGCGAGATCCAGCCCGCAGCGCGGGACACCGCGTCCACCTTGCCGGCGGGGATGATCTCGGCCCGGTGGCTGATGGGCGCCAGCACGTAGGGGTCGAACCCGGGCAGCAGCCACACGCCGTCGGCCGGCGCCGCGTCGGCGATCGCGGCGGCACCGTCCGGGGTCAGCCAGGCCTTCTGCCCGGCCAGCTCCACCTGGACCAGCGAGTCGGCGTGACGGGCGAGCAGCAGGCGAGCGGGCTTGGGCTGCACGCCCAGCCAGCGGGCCACGTCCTGGACGGTGGCGGGGCCGTAGGCGTCGAGGCAACGGGAGAGCACCGTGGCGATGGCCTTTTCGGGATCCTGAGCCGCGCGGGTCGCTTGCCGGCCCAGCCAGCGGGCGGGGTCGACGAAGGTGATGTTCACGTCGCGGGGCGGTCCCTGGCACAGCAGGCCCCGGGCCGCGGCGGGCTTGAACACCGCGGTCCAGCCTGAGCGGAGCTGCTCGGACAGGTGGGCGTGCCCGGTGAGCTCGGCCACCCGGTCGGCCAGCTCGTCGCGGGTCAGCGGCCCGCCGGCCAGCGCCTCGGGCACCGCCGCCGTCACCTCATCGAGCTCCTCGGCGGTCACGCCGTGGTACTTGACCCACGCGGGGGTGATGCGCCACTCGCGGGTGGAGAGCAGGGCCACCCACTCGGGCCACTCGGCCGCCGGCAGCAGGTGGAGCGTGCCCCGCATGGCCCAGGTCTTGACCAGCACCCGGTCGGTCCACAGCAGCCGCTCGACGTCGATCCCGCCGGGCGAGCCGCTGCGCACCGCCAACACCTGATGCGCCGAGGACGCCACCTGGGCCTGCACCCCGGCCAGCGCCGAGGTGACTTCGACCGGCGTGCCCGCGGGCGAGGCCAGCCGGTGGCGGCCGACCCGCCAGCCGAGCACCTGGTCCCAGCCGAGCGACTCGGTCACGAGCTGGCAGGCAGCGGCACCACCGCCATGGCCTCGACCTCGACCAGCGCCTGCGGATGGGCGAGCCCGGCCACCATGCCCACGGTCACCAGTGGTGGGTCACCGCGGTCGCCCGAGGCCCGCTGGAAGGCGCCGAACCCGGCGGCGACGTCGTGCCCGGCGACCATCATCACCATGAACTTCACGACGTGCTCCAGGCCCGCGCCGCCCGCCGCCAGGGCTGTCTGCACATTGGCCATGACCTGCTCGGTCTGGGCCGCCACGTCGCCCACCCCGACCATCTCGCCCTCGGGAGTCACCGCGTTCTGCCCGCCCACGTACACCGTTCGGACCGGGCCCGTGACGGTCACCACCTGGCTGAACGCCGGGCTCTGCAGCAGCCCCGGCGGGTTGATGTGCTCGACGGCCCCCTCCGGCTGGGTCATCCGCCCATCATGCCGGTTGGGTGCCCACCATCTCGGTCAGGGACACGCCGTGGTCGGCGGCCAGCATCTCGGCCGCCTTCTCGCCGATCATGATCGACGGCGCGTTGGTGTTCCCGCTCGTCACGTTGGGCATGATGCTGGCGTCGGCCACCCGCAGCCCGCCGATGCCGTTGACCCGCAGGCGCTCGTCCACCACGTCGCCCATCCGGCACGTGGAGGTCAGGTGGTAGACGGTGAACGAGTAGTGGCGGGCCATGTCCTCCAGCAGCGCGTCGCTCGGCGTGTCGCCCTGCTGGTAGCCGTGCTTCTCCTTCAGCGCCGGGGGCACCATCCACTCGCCGAGCGCCCGCTCGGCAGGCCAGTGGTCGATGATGTCGAGCGTCTTGCGCAGCACGGACAGCATGACTTCCATGTCGTAGGGGTCGCCGTAGTAGTTCATGCGGATGTCGGGCGACGCCGCCGGGTCCGCGCTCGTGAGCACGATCTCGCCCTCGCTGTGCGGCTGCACCGGGTTGGCCAGGACGATCACGGACTCGGCGTCGGGGGCCAGGCGCACCGCGGGGTCGTCGAAGTAGGTGGCGGGATCGACCTTCAGGCAGGTGCGCCAGATGTCGTCGTTGTAGCCGCAGATGAAGAAGCCGATCTGGGCGTCGTGGGTGTGGTCGTCGCCGAGGCCGGTCGAGTACCAGGCGCAGGCCTCGTACAGCGACGACGAGACCAGGCCGTGCCCGGTGGTGGCCCACTCGGTGATCCGGCGCTCGGCCTCGGCCTTGATGGCCGCCAGCTCCTCGGGCAGGTCGGCGTCGTCGGCCGGATCGGCCGGCAGCGGCCCCGCCGGGGCCCGCAGCGCGTCGGGGCCCATGGACAGGCCCATCTGGGTCATGGAGATGCCGGTCCCGGGGGCGGCGTAGACGAGGCCGACCTGGAGGTGGTCCTTCAGGTGCTTGCCCACGTCGGGCGCGTCCAGGACGCAGCTCACGCCCGCCGCCTCGAGCTCGGCCCGCGGGCCGACCCCGGAGAGCATGAGGATCTGGGGCGAGCCCACCGCGCCCGCGCTGAGCACGATCTCCTTGGTGGCCGTGGCCACGTCGGTCTGGCCGTCCTCGGTGCGGTACTCGACGCCCGTCGCCCGCAGCGCGCCCGGCTCCCCCTCCAGCACCAGCCGGGTGACCTGGGCGTTGCAGATGATGTCGAGGTTGGGGCGCTGCTCGGCCTCGCCCTCCAGGAAGGCGTGATAGGTGCTCGACCGCTTGCCGTCGCGGGTCGTGGTCTGCAGCAGCGACACGAGCCCCGCGGGACCGCCCCGGTCGCGGCCGTTGTAGTCGCCCACCGGTATGCCGGCCGCCGCGGTCGCGTCGACGAAGTCCTGGGCGCCGGCCAGGACCGGCGCCCGCACCGACACGCCGAGGGGCCCCTCGGTGTTGTGGGCGTCCCCGTCCACCACGATGTCGCCGCTGGGGGCCAGGCCCTCGCTCTTGCGGAAGTAGGGCAGCACCTCGTCGTAGCTCCAGCCCTGGGCGCCGCCGGCAGCCCACGAGTCGAAGTCCCCGGGGTGGCCCCGCACGTAGGCCATGTAGTTGATGCCCGACGAGCCGCCCAGCATCTTGCCCCGGGGCACCATCATGCGGCCGCCCTCCAGGCCCAGGCCGCACCCGCCGGCGTCGGCGGTGTACATCCAGTCGGTCACCGGGTTCTGCTGCAGGGCCGGACACCCCGCCGGCATGGACTCCACGGGGGGCGGTGGCCCGCCCGCCTCCACGAGGGCGACCCGACAAGTCGGGTCCTCCGACAAGCGGGCAGCGACGACCGCACCGGCCGATCCGCCGCCGACGACCACGAAATCGTACGGCCCGGGCATGGCGCTAAACGTAGCGGTCAGGTTTCCGCGTTGACGGCCGAAACCAGGTCGAGCAGCCGGCCGAGCTGGTCGAGCTGCGCGTCCAGGTCTTCGCCGCTGAGCCCGGCCCGCAGCGTGGTGATGCCCGCGTCGCGGTGGAGGCGCAGGCGGTCCCGCACCATGTCCTCGGTCCCGACCAGGTTGGTGCCGAGCCCGATGGCGGTCGGGACCCGCCGCCGGGCTGCGTCCCGGTCGCCGGCCAGCCACAGGCGCTGGACCTCACGGACGTCCTCTCCGAAGCCCTGGCGCGTGAAGGCGTCGTTGTAGAAGTTGCGGCTGGGTGACCCCATCGCCCCGATGGTGAACGCGTAGCCCTCGGCATGACGCCGGCCGGCCTCCTCCACGTCGTCGGTGAGCTCGACGCCGACGGCCACGGTCAGGTCGAGCGCCGTGGGGTCGCGGCCGGCCGCGGTCGCCCCCTCGCGGATGGGGTCGAGGAAGGCCGCGGCGGTCTCGGGGAGGAACCCGGTGCCGATCCAGCCGTCCGCCAGCTCGCCCGTGAGCCGCAGGTTGGCCGGGCCGAGCGAGGCCACGTACACGGGGACGGGCACCGGTGCGGCCTGGGTGCGCAGGCTCCGGCCCTCGCCGCCGGGCAGCGGCAGCGTGTACACCTCGCCGTGATACTCGAGCCGGTCGCCCGCGGTGATGCGCCGGATGATCTCGATGGTCTCGCGGGTGCGGCGCACGGGCCGGTCGAAGCGCACGCCGTGCCAGCCCTCCATGACCTGGGGGCCGCTGGCGCCGATCCCCAGCACGAACCGGCCGCCGGAAAGGGCCTGCAGCGCCATGCCCGACATGGCCAGCAGGGCCGGGGTCCGGGCCCCGAGCTGGACGATCGCCGTGCCCAGCCGGATGGTGGAGGTGGAGGCGGCCAGGAACCCGAGCGGCGTCAGCGCGTCGTAGGCCCAGAACTCGGGCACCCACACCGACTCGGCGCCCAGGCGTTCGGCCTCCCGCACCAGCTCGACCCCCCACCCGAAGGGCAGGGTGGTCACGCCTACGCGGAGGCTCACGGCTCCGACTCCGCCAGCTCCTTGATGCCCGCCAGGGTGGCGCCCATGTTGGCCCGGTGCTCCTCCAGGCGGCGGGCGACGATCCGCTCCTCCTTGTCGGGCATCGCCTCGATGGCCGGCGTGAGGCCCGAGGGCGCCGGCCCCATCTGCATCCACTGCCGCAGGCGGGTGGCCCCGCCGGCCTGCGGCTCGAGGTCGAAGCGCCATCGGGCCGAGGGGAAGCCCGGGTCGCCCACCGCCCACTCGAACGAGCGGTGCGGCGTGCACACGGTCACCACGCAGGTGGTCTCCCAGGTGCCGGCGGCGGGGTGCTGGTTGCGGCCGACGAAGCGGGCTCCGAGCGCGGGGCCGTCGTCCAGCCAGCGGGCGCCCTGGAACTCCGACGAGAACCGGGCCGGCAGGTCGATGTCGGTGACCAGCGCCCACACCCGCTCGACCGGCGCGTCCACCTCGGCCTCGACCTCGGTCGTGGGGCCGTCGGCGTACTTCACACCCGGGCTCCCGGTCCCGGGCGGGCCCTCACCTGGCGCACGTCGAGCGGCTCCTGACACTCGCTGCACACCACCACGGCGTGCATGTCGTGGTCGCAGCCGTGGTGGTGGAGAACGAGCGGCGTCCCCTCGGGCCCGGTCAGCCAGCGGTCGCCCCAGGCGGCCATGGCCGCCAGGACCGGGTACACGTCGCGGCCCTTCTCGGTGAGGCGGTACTCGTAGCGGACCGGGCGCGGCTGGTACTCGACCCGGCGCACCATCCCCTCGGCCACCAGGCGGTTGAGCTTGGCGGCGAGGATGCTGCGCCCGATCCCCAGCTCCCGCTGGAAGTCCTCGAAGCGGCGGGTGCCGAGGCACGCCTGCCGGATCACCAGCAGGATCCAGCCATCCCCCAGCACGTCCGCGCTCCGCGCGATCGTGCAGGGCCAGGCCGAGGTGTCGGTGCGGCTCACCGGGCCACCCTAGCCAGGTCCTGTTACGGGACTGGCCCGCGCTACTCCTGGGGATCGAGGAAGCCGAAGATCATGGACTCCAACCAGTCGGTGCGCTCCAGCATGCCGACGTGAGAGGTGCCGGGCAGCACCGCGAGCTGGGAGTCGGGCATGCCGACCATGTCGCCGAACACGCCCCCGCCGAGCAGCCGGAACATCTCCGCCGTGTGCTCCGGCCGCACCAGGTCGGAGTCGCCGATGACCAGCAGGACCGGCGGGGTCACGGCCCGCACCTGGTCCGCCGTCCAGCCGGCGAACCCCTGGTCGAGCGCGCCGATCTTGGCGACCAGCGCCGGCCATGCGCTCGGATCGGGGGCGACCCGGAGGTACGCCTGCTCCCACGGCGAGCCCGCCAGGTCGGCGGGGTCGGCGTCACCTCCGGCGAGCAGCTCGGGGTAGATGCCGTCGGGCGAATAGCACGCGCCGCCCGCGTGCACCACCCGCCGCACCAGGTGCGGGTGCCGCATGGCCACCCCGAAGGCGACGGCCCCGCCCATGCTGTAGCCGACGAAGTCGGCCGGCGTGACGCCGAGCGCTTCGGCCACGGCCGCGGCGTCGTCGGACAGCTGGTCGTACGACAGCGGGCGGTCGATGTCGGCGGTGTGGCCGTGGCCCTGGAGCTCCACCGCGATCACCCGACGGCGGGCGGCCAGGCGGGGCAGCAGCGCGGCGAAGCAGCTCTCGATCGTGCCCAGGGCCCCGTGCAGCAGCACCAGCGGCGGGCCACTGCCGTGATCTTCGTAGTAGAGATCGAGCCCGCCGACCGTTACGTAGCCGCTGATCACGGCGAGCACTCTAGGACGCGGCGCTGACCGCCGACGCGACCAGATTCCGGCAGCCCCGCCCGCCCCCGATCACCAGGCCCTCCGCCCTCAAGCCGGCCACGGCCTTGGTGACCGTGCCCACGCCGACGCCCAGCTCGGCGGCCAGGGCGTGGGCCGTGGGCAGGGGATCGC
>JBKPRV010000275.1:0-10856 GCA_046734715.1 Actinomycetota bacterium
CCGCCAACCAGGCCGCGGCCGAGGCCGGCGTGCGCCGGGAGCGTCCGCGCCGGGGTCTCGGGCGACGCAGCGGCGTGCCCACCCCGCCCGACCGCACCGGCCCGGCGGTGGAGGTGGCGGGCCTGGCTCACGTCTGGCCGGACGGCACGCCCGGCCTGGCCGGCGTCGACCTGGTGGTGGACCGCGGCGAGCGGGTGGCGGTGCTGGGACCGAACGGATCGGGCAAGTCGACGCTGGCCCTCCACCTGGTGGGAGCGCTCGGTAGTGCCGACGGCGGCACCGCCGCGGGCTCCGTCCGGGTCGCAGGCCTCGGCGTGCTCCCCCGCGACCCCGCCCGGCTGGCCGAGGTGCGGCGCCGGGTCGGGCTGGTGTTCCAGGACCCGGACGACCAGATCCTGCTGCCCACGGTGGCCGCCGACGTCGGCTTCGCCCCCGCCAACCACGGCGTCCCGGCGGCCGAGGTGGCGGCCCGGGTCGAGGCCGCCCTCGACGTGGTCGGCCTCACCGACGCCGCCGAGCGAGCCCCCGAGCACCTGAGCCTCGGCGAGCGCCGCCGGGTGGCCCTGGCCGGCGTCCTGGCCGCCCACCCCGAGGTCCTGGTGCTGGACGAACCCACGGCCAACCTCGACCCGGCCGCCCGCCGCGACCTGGTCGACGTCATCCGGGGCCTGGACCTGACCACCGTGGTGATCACGCACGACCTCCCCCTGGCCCTAGAGCTGTGCCCCCGCTCGGTCGTCCTCGCCCACGGCCGCGTGGCCGCGGACGGCCCCACCGAGGCCCTGTTGGCCAACCCGTCGCTCCTGGCCGCCCACCGCCTGGAGCTGCCCTACCGCATGGTGGTCCCGGTCAACGGGACAAGACCCAGCTGACCGCCTCGTCCACGGTCCCGACCTGCGGACCCGGCGGCGGTTCGGGCCGCCGTACCATCACCACCCGCACCCCTGCGTCCCGAGCCGCGGCCAGCTTCGCCGCGGTGGCGTCGGCGCCGCTGTTCTTGGTCACCAACGTGTCGATCCCGTGCTCGGCCAGCAGCCTCGCCTCCCCGGCGACGGTGAACGGGCCCCGCGCGGTGATGACCGCCGCCCCCGCCAGCGGCAACGGCTCGGGCACCTCGATCGACCTCACCACGAACCGGATCCCCTCTCCCCCCGGCAGGCCGGCGAACGCGCCGAGGTCGTAGCGCCCGACGGTCAGCAGCACCCGCCGCGCCCCCACCTCCCCCAGCCGCCGGGCCGCCGCCTCCAGATCGTCCACCTCGTCCCATCGGTCTCCCGGCCCCACCCGCCACGGCGGCCGCAGGACCCGCAGCCGCGGCACCCCCGCCTGCTCGGCCGCAGCCGCCGCATTCCCAGGCATCCGCGCCGCGAACGGGTGGGTGGCATCCACCAGCAGGTCGAACCTCCCGTCCCGCAGCGCTGCCACCAGGCCGTCGACGCCCCCGAACCCCCCGACCCGCACGGCACACGGCAACTCCCGCGTCCCCCGCGTCCGCCCCGCGAACGAGGCGGTCACCCGCACGTCCCGCTGGTGCAGCCGGGTGGCCAGCTCGGCCGCCTCCGCCGTCCCCGCCAGCACCAGCACGTGCGCGCCGGTCACGCCAACCTCAGCCGCTCCAGTGGCTGGCCGGTCACTTCAGCGACCAGCTCGAAGTCCTTGCCGACATGCAGCACGGTGAAGTCGGCCAGCTCGGCCGTTGCAGCAAGCAGCAGGTCGGGCAGCCACGGCGCCCGATGATGCCCTCGTTCAGCTAGCAGGCCCTGGACGTCGATCGCCCGGTCCTCCACCGGTGGCGTGAGGTACTCGACCGGCATCAGCCCGAGCGGCGGCCGTTCCATGCGTTGTCGTAAGTCAGCTGCCGACCGGGCGGAGTACCCGACCTCCAGCAACGTGAGCGACGTCACGCGCACCAGCCCCCGGTCGATCCGGGACATCCACATCGCGGCGTCGGGGCTCGTGTCGAGGCGAACCAGGGCTGACTTGTCGATGACCCAGCCCGTCACTCCCACGCCCTGCGCATGATCTCTTCGTCCTTCAGGTCCTGGAACGTCTCGGCGAACCAGCGCAGGTCTTCGATTGTCGTCTTCCGGCCGGGGCGTATGGACGCCTCACGCTTGAGCGTGCGACGCAGGAACTCGGTGCGGGACAGGCCGAAGTGCTTGGCGCGCGCGTCGAGCCCGTTCACCACATCGACGGGGATGTCTCGGATCAGGATGTCTGCCATCTGATAGCTAACGATATCACTCCTCCCGCCGGAGTAGGTAGGTGTCGAACATCCACCCCTTGCGGGCGCGGGCATCGGCCCGGACCTCCTGGATCTCCACGGTCACCTCGGCCAGGGGGCCGGAGACGAGGATCTGGTCGGGGGTGCCGAGGTAGGCGCCCCAGTAGATGGTGACGCCGGCCGGGTCGACCTGGGCGAAGGTGCAGTCGGCGTCGAGCATGACCACCAGGTCGGCCACGTCCCGGGGCCAGCCGTCGGTGGCGAGGCGGCGGCCGGTGGTGATGTGGACCGGGTGGCCGATGCTGTGGAGGGCGATGCGGTGGGCGGCGGCGAGGGCCTGGATGCTGCTGATCCCGGGGATCACCTCGACCGTGAAGGCCACAGCGCCCCCGGCGGCGACGGAGTCCAGCAGCCGGAGGGTGCTGTCGTACAGGGCCGGGTCGCCCCACACCAGGAACGCCCCCACCTCGTGGTCGGCCAGCTGGTTGAGCAGCACGGTCTCGTAGATGGCCACCCGCTTGTCGTGCCAGGCAGCGACGTCCCCGGCATACGACGGCCCCGACAGATCGCGGGGCGGGTCGAGGACCTCGACCACCCGGTAGGACGGGTCGTCGATGTAGCGCTCGCAGATCATGTCGCGCACCGCCCGCAGGTCGGCGGCGGCCGGGCCCTTGTCCATCACGAAGAACACATCGGCCCGGTTCAGAGCGCGGATGGCCTCGACCGTGACCTGGTCGGGGTCGCCGGCGCCGATGCCGATGGCGAGGACCGTCCTCACGGGGACAACTCGCACACCAGGGTCAGCGCCCGGCCGTGGCCGCAGCCGACCTCCAGCACGCGGGAGGCCGGCGACAGCTCCAACTGGTCGACGGCCCACGTCATGCGGTCGACGGTGGCGGGCACGCGGGTCGGCGAAGTCACCGGACCAGCATGGGGCGCCGGCCAGGGTGCCTCGCAACCTCGGTCGCTACCGTGGGCGGCGACCGTCCACCTCGCGGAGGCCCGGATGACCACCACCGACCCCCACCCCGCCACCAGCCCCGGAACCGGCGACCCCGCCGCGCCGGCGCCGCCGCTGCGTCCCGACCGGACCGAGACCGACCGGCTGGCCGCCCGGGTGGCGGTGGGCGAGGGCCGGGACCGGCACCAGGTGGTGTCCCCGCTCACGGGCGAGCTGCTGGGCGAGGTGCCCATCGGCACCCCCGAGGACGTGACCGCCGCCTTCACCCGGGCCCGCGACGTCCAGCAGGAGTGGGCCCAACGCCCGGCGCGGGAGCGGGCCGCGGTGCTGCTGCGCTACCACGACCTGGTGCTCGACCGGCAGGGCGAGCTGCTCGACCTCATCCAGGCCGAGAACGGCAAGGCCCGCGTCTGGGCATTCGAGGAGATCATGGACCAGGCGGTCACCGCCCGGTACTACGCCCGCCTGGCGCCTCGCGCCCTGCGGCCCAAGTGGGCCCTGAGCGCGCTGCCCGGCCTGGTGTCCACCCGGGTCCGCCACCTGCCCAAGGGCGTCGTGGGCGTGATCTCACCGTGGAACTACCCGCTGGTGCTGTCCACCTCCGACGCCATCGCCGCCCTGGTGGCGGGCAACGGCATCGTGATCAAGCCCGACTCCCAGACCCCGTTCACCGCCATCCGGGCCTTCGAGCTGCTGGAGGAGGCCGGGCTGCCCGAAGGCCTCGTCCAGATCGTGACCGGCCCCGGGCGCACGGTCGGCACCGCCATCATCGAAGCCGCCGACTACATGATGTTCACCGGCTCGACCGCCACCGGCCGCAGCGTGGCCCGCCAGGCGGGCGAGCAGCTCATCGGCGTCTCGGCCGAGCTCGGCGGCAAGAACGCCATGATCATCACCGGCGATGTCGAGCTGGACCGGGCGGTCGAGGGCGCGGTGGTCGGGTCGTTCGCCAACACCGGGCAGCTCTGCATCTCGATCGAGCGCGTCTACGTAGAGGACTCGATCGCGGACGAGTTCACCGAGGCGTTCGGCGCCCGCACCGCCGCCCTGCGCCTCGGCGCCGAGCAGGCCTACGGGCCCGAGGTCGGGCCGCTCGCGTCGCAGGACCAGCTGGACAAGGTCACCGCGCACGTCGAGGACGCGCTGGCCAAGGGCGCCCGCCTGGTGGCGGGGGGCAAGGCCCGCCCCGACCTGGGCCAGCTGTTCTTCGAGCCCACGGTGCTGGCCGGCGTGACGACGGATATGGACGTGTGCCGGAGCGAGACCTTCGGCCCGGTGGTGGCGGTCTACCCGGTGGCGTCGGACGACGAGGCGGTGGCGAAGGCCAACGACACGGACTACGGCCTCAACGCCAGCGTCTACTGCGGCGACACCGGCCGGGGCCGGGCCATCGCCCGTCGCCTGCAGGCCGGCACCGTCAACGTCAACGACGGCTACGCCTCGGCCTGGGCCAGCGTGGACGCCCCCATGGGCGGCATGAAGGCCTCGGGCCTGGGTCGCCGCCACGGCCGGGAGGGCCTGCTCAAGTACACCGAGCCCCAGACCATCGCCGTGCGCTCCAAGCTGGCCGAGCGCCTCACCGACCCGACGGGCGATCCTTCGGGCTACGCGGAGCGCTTCACCAAGCTCCTGCGGGTGGCCAAGCACCTACCCCGCTGACACGATCACGTCGCGGGTGAGCTCCATCTGGCCCCGGTGCTGGGCCAGCTCCTCGTAGATGTGGATCAGCGCGCCACCCTGAGTGCGGGCGATGGGCAACCCGGCGTCGGGGTCGTCAGGCGCCAGCGGGCGGCGGGGTGGGGCGTCGGGGTCGAGGCCGGCCATGTCCTCGGCCAGTTGGGCGCGGGCCTTGCGCGCGCGGGCGGCCAGGTCCGGCACCGAGCCGGTGGCCCGGAACTCGGCGTCGCGGTCACGCTCGATGGTGCGGCCGGCCACCACCTGGCCACCCCAGTACTCCATGACCCCCAGGCAGTGGAACAGGATGGCGTAGGCCGAGTTCGCGCCGGGCAGGTCCGGCCGCCGGTTGGCGCCCTCGTCGCCGAGCGACTCGACGATGGCGATCATCCCGTTCAGCGCCTCGTCCACGTACCACAGGAAATCGTCGGCCGAGATCACGGCCGCAACCTAGCCTCACCCGCCCATGGAGGAACGTGTCCTCAGCACCGACCTCGGCCCGCGGGCGGGCGAGCGGGTCCGGGTGGCGGGCTGGCTCCACCACCAGCGCCAGCTGGCCCGTGTGGCGTTCGCGCTGGTGCGCGACCGCGCCGGGATCGTCCAGGTGGTGGTGGAGGACGCCGGCCTGCGCGCCGAGCTCGACGGCCTGGCGCCCGAGACGGTCCTCGCGGTGGAGGGCATCGCGGTGGAGTCGGACCAGGCGCCGGGCGGGGTCGAGATCCACGGCCCCCGCATCGAGGTCATCGCCCGGCCGTCGGGGCAACCGCCGCCGTTCGAGCTGCGGCGACCCGAGCTGAACGCCCAGCTCCCCACCCTGCTCGACCACGCCGCCGCGGCCCTGCGCCATCCTCGGCGGCGAGCCATCACGAAGGTCGCGGCCGCGTCCGTGGCCGGGTTCCGGGACGCGCTCGACGCACTCGACTTCACCGAGATCCACACGCCCAAGCTGGTGGCGTCGGCCACCGAGACCGGCGCCAATGTGTTCTCGGTCGACTACTTCGGCCGGCGGGCCTACCTGGCCCAGAGCCCGCAGTTCTACAAGCAGACCATGGTCGGTGTGCTGGAGCGGGTCTACGAGGTGGGTCCCGTGTTCCGGGCCGAGCCCCACGACACCGCCCGCCACCTGGCCGAATACGTGTCGCTCGACGCCGAGATGGGGTTCATCGGCGACCACGCGGACGTGATGGCCGTGCTGCGCTCCGCCCTGGCGGGGATGGTCGACGCCGTGCGCGCGCGGGCGCCAGGCGACATGGCCGCGCTCGACGTCACGCCGCCGGAGGTCCCGGCCGAGATCCCGAGCGTCGACTTCACCACCGCCCAGCACATGATCGAGGACGACACCGGCGAGCCCACCGTGGGCGAGGCCGACCTCGCCCCGGCCCACGAGCGCTGGATCGGCGACTGGGCACGGCGCGAGCACGGGTCCGACTTCGTGTTCGTGACCGGCTACCCGGCGGCCAAACGACCCTTCTACACCCACCCCGATCCGGCCCGTCCCGGGTTCACCAACAGCTTCGACCTGCTGTTCCGGGGCATCGAGCTGGTGACCGGCGGCCAGCGCCTCCACCGCTACGACGACGTCATGGCCGCCCTGGGCAACCAGGATCCCGGCCCGCTGGCCGGCTACCTCGACGCCTTCCGCTACGGCCTGCCACCCCACGGCGGTTTCGCCATCGGGCTGGAGCGCTGGACGGCGCGCCTCGTGGGCGCGGCCAACATCCGCGAGGCGACGCTCTTCCCCCGGGACCTCAACCGCCTGAGCCCGTGACCCGTGACCGCGGATCCTGCTTGACCTAAAGCGTGGTTTAACTGGTTTCCTGAGCGGCATGCAGATGGACTTCAGCCACTGGATGGCGTTGGAGAGCGCCATGCAGGGCCAACAGCCGCGGCGGGCCTTCAGCCGGGCCACGTTGCGCCGCATCTGGGCCTTCGCCCAGCCCCACCGCCGGGCGCTGATGGCGTTCCTGCTGCTGAGCATCACCTCCGCCCTGCTGGCGGTGGCCACGCCGGTGCTCGCCGGCCAAGTGGTGGACGAGATCGTCGACGGCCACAGCGAGGCCCGGGTCATCGGCCTCGCCGTGCTGATCGCGGGGATCGCGCTGCTGGACGCGGCGGTGGGGATCGCGGAACGCTGGCAATCGGCTCGCATCGGCGAGGGCCTCATCCTCGACCTGCGGCGGGCGGTGTTCGGCCACGTGCAGCGCATGCCGGTCGCCTTCTTCACCCGCACCCGCACCGGCGCGCTGGTCAGCCGGCTCAACAACGACGTGATCGGCGCCCAGCGGGCCTTCACGTGGACGCTGTCGGGCGTGGTCAGCAACCTCATCACCCTGATCCTCACGCTGGCGGTCATGCTGCGGCTGTCGTGGCAGATCACCGGGCTGGCGCTGATCCTGCTGCCGCTGTTCGTGCTGCCCGCCCGGCGCATGGGTGCCCGCCTGGCCCATCTGGAGCGGGAGGCCGCTGACCACAACGCCACCATGACCACGCAGATGACCGAGCGGTTCTCGGCCCCGGGCGCCACCCTGGTCAAGCTGTTCGGGCGCCCGGCCCGGGAGGAGGCCGAGTTCGGCCAGCGAGCCGAGCGCGTGGCGGAGATCGGCGTGCGCACCGCCATGGGCCAGTACGTGTTCCTGACCGCTTTGGCGCTGGTGTCGGCCCTGGCGCTCGCCCTGGTGTACGGGCTGGGCGGCTGGATGGCGTTGCAGGGCCGGCTCGAGCCCGGCACGGTGGTCACCCTCGCCCTGCTGCTCACCCAGCTCTACGCCCCGCTGACCGCGCTGGCCAGCGCCCGGGTCGACGCCATGACCGCCATCGTCAGCTTCGAGCGGGTGTTCGAGGTGCTGGATCTGGAGCCGCTGATCACCGAGAGGCCCGACGCGGTGGCGATGCCCGACGGCCCGGTCTCGGTCTCCTTCGACGGCGTGCGCTTCAGCTACCCCAGTGCCGAGCGGGTGTCGCTGGCCTCGCTGGAGGAGGTGGCCACCCTCGACACGCGCGGCGGCACGGAGGTGCTGCACGACGTGTCGTTCCGGGTGGAGCCGGGCCGCATGGTGGCGCTGGTCGGCACGTCCGGCAGCGGCAAGTCGACCATCGCCGCGCTGGCGCCTCGCCTCTACGACGTGGACGCCGGTGCGGTCCGCCTGGGTGGCATCGACGTGCGCGACCTGTCGTTCGAGACGATCCGCTCCACGCTCGGGCTGGTCACGCAGGACGGCCACCTGTTCCACGACACCGTGCGGGAGAACCTGCGCTTCGCCCGGCCCGAGGCGAGCGACGACGAGCTGTGGGCCGCCCTGCGCACGGCTCGGCTGGCGCCGCTGATCGAGTCGCTGCCCGACGGGCTGGACACGGTGGTGGGCGAGCGCGGCTACCGCTTCTCCGGCGGCGAACGCCAGCGGCTCACCATCGCCCGGCTGCTGCTCGCCCGGCCCCGGGTCGTCATCCTCGACGAGGCCACCGCCCACCTCGACTCCACCTCCGAGGCGGAGGTCCAGGCCGCCCTGGCCGACGCGCTGGTGGGACGGACGTCCATCGTCATCGCCCACCGCCTGTCCACCGTGCGGGAGGCCGACCTCATCCTCGTGATCGAGGCGGGCCGGGTGGTCGAACGGGGCACCCACGCCGACCTGCTGTCGGCCGGCGGCCGGTACGCCGAGCTGTACCAGACCCAGTTCGAGGACTCAGCGCTGGAGGAGGGACACGCGGCGTAAGCGGTACGTGGGCGTCCATCACTGTCGGCGACACTCAGCTTGACGGCACCCCGAAGTTCCCGGAGACTCACGGGTAACAACGGGTTCGCCGGCTCGCGGCGTGCCCTGGGGACCGAAGACTGGGTCGCTGGGGAGGAGGCGACCACGGCGGCACCGGGCCGCACCCTGGGGGAACCACCGGATGGCGATCGGTGCACGGGCGAGCATGGTGGTCGGTCCAGCCCCGGCGGGACGGGGAACGGAGGGGACGAGTCCATGGGGCCGCGACGGGTTTCCATCAAGGTCAAGCTGGCGGGCGCGCTGGCGGTGCCACTCGTCGCGCTCTCGATCGTGTCGGGGCTCGAAGTCGCCCGCAGCCTGCACCGGGCCGACCAGGTGCGGCGCCAGACCGATCTGGCCACCGCGGCGATCGGTCCCTCCGGCCTGATCACCGCGCTCCAGAACGAGCGCAACTTCACCGGCCTGTGGCTGCTCGGGGCCGAAGACGTCGTCGACCTGCCGGTGAGCGACATGGCCGAGGCGCGCCACGCCACCGACGCCGCCCGTGAGGCGTTCGCGACCGAGATCGAGGACAAGGGCGAACAGGTGGCCCGCATCTACGGGCCCTCGCTGGCAGCCCTCGACCAGATCGGCCAGCTGCGGGCCTCGGTCGACGCCTATGACGGGCCCCGCATCGTCACCGAGTTCAACCAGGTGGCCGAGGACTCGTTCCTGGGCTACTCGGAGCTGGTGACCGCGCTGTCCGATCGGACCAGGGACGTCATCACCGAGGTCCAGGACCACGAGCTGCGGCGCGGCGTCCAACTCATCGACCTGGCGTCGCGGGAGGTCGACTCCATCGCCCAGTTCGTACGCGTCGCTCTGCTCGCCGCGGTGACCGGGGACCACCTGCTGAGGGACCCGGCCGAGATCACGGACGCCGCCATGGAGGACACGGAGGCGCTGCAGATCCACTACGAGACCCTCGACCTGGCCCAGGGACCGTACCAGCGGGCGGGCGACGACCTGAGGGTCGAGAGCGCAGCCACCGGCATCCTCGAGATGGGGCCGCGGATCCTCGAGTCCGGCGTCGTCGACATCCCGTCCATGCTCGACTCCGTCTCCCTCGATCCCGACGAGAGCTACTACGGGTTCATCGACGACGTGTCGGACATCCTCCAGACGCGTGCCGACGAATTGAACGCCGCGGCCCAGACCCGGAGTCGGTGGTACCTCGGGACGGCGCTGGTGGTGATGGCGGCGGCGGCGATCGCGATCCTGTTCGTGTCCCGGTCCATCGTGCGGCCCCTCAAGCAGCTCACGCACCAGTCGATGGCCATGGCCGAGCGCCACCTCCCCGCCGCCGTGCGAAAGGTCCTCGACACCCCCGTGGGCGAGGACGTCGAGGTCCCTCACATGGCGCCGATCAAGGTGCGCACCAGCGACGAGGTGGCCGACGTGGCCGACACCCTCAACGTGGTGCAGGCGGCCGCCCTGGAGCTGGCGGTGGACCAGGCCATGCTGCGCCGCAACGTGGCCGACGCGTTCGTGAACCTGGCCCGCCGCAACCAGAACCTGATCTCCCGCCAGCTCGACTTCATCACCGAGCTCGAGCGCAATGAGACCCGCACAGCCACGCTGGAGAACCTGTTCCGCCTCGACCACCACGCCACCCGCATGCGTCGCAACGCCGAGTCGCTGCTGGTGCTGGCGGGCGTGGACGCACCCCGCCAGTGGGGCGATCCGGTCAGCCTGGTGGACGTCGTACGCGCCGCGGTCGGCGAGGTCGAGGACTATCACCGGGTCACGATCACCACGATGGACACGGCCATGGTGGTCGGCTCGGTGGCGTCGGACCTGGCCCACCTGACGGCCGAGCTGATCGAGAACGCGCTGCGCTTCTCGGCGCCCGACCTGACGGTGGAGGTCAACGGCCGGATGAAGCCCGGCTGCTACCTGCTGCTGGTCATCGACGAGGGCATGGGCATGGCTCCCGCGGAGCTGGATGCGGCCAACGAGCGCCTGGCCCACGGCACGGCGTTCACGGTCGCCCCGTCCCGTTACCTCGGCCACCACGTGGCCGGCAGCCTGGCCCGCCGCCACGGGATAACCCTGGTCCTGCACAACACCCCGTGCTCCGGCGTCACCGCCGCGGTGGAGATCCCCACCAGCCTGCTGGCCGGCTCCGCCCGGCCCACCCCCCCCCGCGCCCCCCCCCCCCCCCCCCCCCCCGCCCCCCCCGCCCCTACCCCCCCCCCCGCCCCCCCCCCCCACCCCCCGGGGGTGCCCCCCCCAGGGGCCCCCC
>JBKPRV010000276.1:0-10179 GCA_046734715.1 Actinomycetota bacterium
CGACACGGTCGCGCCATGCCGGGTCGTCGGCGGCGGCCGCGGCGCGGCCGAGCAGGTCGCCGTCGTCGCGAGCCGACCACACGACCGCGGTGTCGAACAGAGCGAGCGCGGCGCGGCTCTGCTCGCTCTCGTCGGCAGCCCCGGCCATGAGCCCCGTGAGGTCGGCCTCGGCCTCGTCGACTCGGCCCGGCAGCGCCGCCGCTTGCGCGGCGAGCAGCGTGGCATCGAAACCGGCCCCCGCATCGGCGGCGGCCCGGGCGAGCGCCTCGGCCCGGGGCAGGTCGGACCGGTCGCGGGCGATGGCGGCGCCGTCGAGCAGCACGTCGGGGTCGGGCTCGCCGGCGGACAGGCCCAGCGTGGCGAGCCGCAGGACGTCGTCGTGGTCGGTGGGGTCGCAGCCGGCGGCGGCGGCCAGCTTCTCGGCGATGGCCCGGGCCCGCAGCGCGGGGATGCGCGCCCGCACCACGTCCCCGACGAGCGGATGGGCGATGTGGACCCGCACACGGTCCCCGTCGAGCTCGCCGGCGAGCAGGCCGCGGCGTTCCAGGTCTTCGGCCAGCGACGGATCGGCGAGGGCCGCCAGCTCGGTGGCGCCGACGGGCTCGCCCAGGGCGACGACCTCGAGGAGCGCCCGCTCGCCGTCGCCGAGGCCGGCGAGCTCGGTCGCCTCCACGAGCTCGGTGAGCCGCGCCGAGGGCGACAGCTCGCCTTCGAGCCGCCAGATCCCGCCGTCGTCGCGCAGCCGGCCGTCGTCGACGGCGGCGGCGACGAGCTCGCGCAGGAACAGCACGTTGCCCCGGCTGCGGGCCACCAGCTGCACGACCGACGCGGGGTCGACCGCGCCGCCGAGCACATCGCGCACCAACTCGCCCGTCCCGTCGGCGTCGAGCGGGTCGAGCTCGACCCGCTCGCACAGCTCGTCCTTCCACAGCGCGACGACGGGATCGGGCGCGGGCTCCCGGGCGCGCACGGTGGCGAGCACGACGGCGGTGCCTGCGGCGGCGACGTGGTGCACGAGGGTGGCCGAGACGTCGTCGAGCAGGTGCGCGTCGTCGACGACGACCAGGAGGCGCCGGTGCCGGGCCCGCTCGGCCATGGCGTCGAGCGTGCCGCGGAGCAGCGAGGCCTGGTCGCCGTCCTTCGCGGGAGCGGGAGCGGCGGGTAGCAGCGGCGCCAGTGCGCCGAGCGGCACGCGTGCGGCAGCGCGCGTGGCGGTGACTAGTGCGGTGTCGACAGCGTGCTCGCCGGCCAGGCGCACGAGCTCGCGCGCCACTGCGGTGCGACCGACGCCGGGTGCCCCGGCGAGAACCACGCTGCGCGGCTCGGGGCCGAACAGCCGGGCCTCGAGCCCGGCGATCGTCTCCGCCCGACCGGCTAGCGGCTCGGCAACCGTCTCGTTGTCTCCGTCCCGCAGCGACGACATTGCCAACCCGTGTCTTAGATTACGGAAGGGTGACGATAGCCGGGGTAGAGAGTAGTCACTACTCCTGACGCAGGGTGGTGGTCGGTGTCTGTATGTGGTTGGACATCGCCCGCCGCGACCCTGCGGCTGCCTTGGTGCACGCCGACAGGGTCTCCTAGCTGGGAAACAACGCCGTGCCCTGGTGCGCGCGTCGAGCTGGGGCCGGGCTCCCCCAACAGAAGGACATCCCCTTGCGCAAACGAATCCTCCGGCGCGCCGCGACCGCGGCCGCCATCGCCACCGTGGGCCTCGTCGGCTTCGCCGGGGTCGCCGGCGCCAACACGCCCTACACGGTGAAGCCCGGTGACACGCTGTCCCGGATCGCCCCCGGCAACTGGCGTGAGGTCGCCGCCGGCAACGGCATCCGGAACCCCGACCTCATCTACGTCGGCCAAGTGATCGACCTCAGCGCCACGGCGCCCGCGCCCGCCTACCGGTCGACGCGGTCGCAGCCGCAGTCGTCGCACCGCTCGGCGCCCGCCCGCTCGTCGAGCCGGCCGCGGGCGTCGAGCAGCAGCGCCGGCGGCACCGTCTGGGACCGCCTCGCCCAGTGCGAGTCGGGCGGCAACTGGTCGATCAGCACCGGCAACGGCTACTACGGCGGCCTCCAGTTCACGCAGGGCAGCTGGGCGGCCGCCGGTGGCACCGGCAACCCCGCGAACGCGTCGCGGGAAGAGCAGATCCGCGTGGCCCAGAACCTGCAAGCCCAGCAGGGTTGGGGTGCGTGGCCGGCGTGCTCTCGCGCGCTGGGTCTGCGCTGATCCCGTCCCGCCACGGTTGATCCACGCGCAGACGTGGGGCGAGGGGACCCTCCGGGGTCCCCTCGCCGCGTCCCGGCCCCGGTTGGGCAGCGGGATCGCCGCACTATGGGTGGTGATTCATCCGCTTCGGGTGACGCCCTGTCGCCCCTGACCGTGCGAGGGTCCTTCGGCAGGCGGGGCTGAAGCGGAGGGGATCTGGGCCATGCTGCGCCATCGCAACGAGTTCCCCGTCGAAGGCGAGCTGCCTTCGTTCGACGGGGCGACCACCTGGCTGAACGGTGAGCCGCTGACGCCGGCCGACCTCCGCGGCCGCGTGGTGCTCGTCAACTTCGGCACCTACACCTGCATCAACTGGCTGCGCTCGCTTCCCTATGTGCGGGCGTGGGCCGACAAGTACGCCAACCAGGATCTGGTGGTGGTCGGCGTGCAGACGCCGGAGTTCGAGTTCGAGGGCGACCTCGGCAACGTGGCCCGCGCCATCGAGGAGCGGCACCTCCCCTATCCCGTGGCGGTGGACAACGACTACGCCGTGTGGCGGGCGTTCGACAACCACTACTGGCCCGCCCTGTACTTCGTGGACGCCGAGGGTCGGATCCGGCACCACCATTTCGGCGAGGGCGAGTACGAGGAGTCGGAGATGGTCGTCCAGATGCTCCTGCGGGAGGCCGGGGCCGACATCGACCCAGGGCTCGTGGACCTCGCGCCGGGCGGTGTCGAGGCCGCGGCCGACTGGGCGAGCCTCGGCTCGCCGGAGACGTACGTCGGCTACGGGCGGGCCACGGGGTTCGCCTCACCCGGCGGCTTCTTGCCGGACTCGCGCCACGACTATTCCGCGGCGCCCGGGCTGCGCCGCAACCAATGGTCGCTGTCCGGCGACTGGCTCGTCGGCGTGGAGCCGGCGCTGCTCAGCGAGCCCGGCGGTGCCATCTCGTTCGGGTTCCATGCCCGTGACCTGCACCTCGTGATGGGCCCGCCTACGAGGCGCGCGCCGGTGCGCTTCACGGTCCGATTGGACGGCGAACCGCCCGGGCCCGCCCATGGCATCGACGTCGACGAGAACGGCAACGGCACCGCCGACTACCAGCGGATGTACCAGCTGATCCGCCAGCCGCCGCCGATCGGCGACCGGCTGTTCGAGATCGAGTTCCTCGACGCCGGCGTCGAGGCCTACGTGTTCACATTCGGCTGACCGAGCAGCTCGCAAATCTGACGTGCCAGCTGCGGCATGTCGGTCGGGCCGGTGGTGTCGACCTCGAGGATCGGCCATCCGCCGGCCACGGGCTCCGGAACCTCGGCGTTCCATAGCTCGTCCGGGGAACGGGTCGAGTCGAAGTGGCCCGGGTGACGAGAGGCCGCCCGGGCCTGGTAGCGCCGGCGGGCGGACTCCCGAACAGACGGCGTGGACTCGCCACGGTCACGGCCAGAGCGACTCGTCCTGCAGGTGATCGGTGGTGGCGATGGCCGTCAGTCCGGGATCGCCAGGGAGCCGCTGCTTGTCCCCGTGCTGGACGACGACGACTCGGAGGGCCATCGCTCGAGCGTAGATGAGTCAGCCACAATCGTTGGCACCACGACGCCATGGAAGGCAGGTGGTCGAAGGTGGCGATACGACCACAGGGAATGAGCGACGCCGAGCTGGTGATCCTCCAGGAGACCGAGCCGCCGGCGCTGGCCGAGCTCGACGAGGACGAGCTGCTCGATCTGCACGCGCGGGTCCGGCGGGCGCGCAACAAGCACGTCGGCCAGTACCGCCGCGGAGCCGGGACCAAGGTGCAGACGGCCCGAGCACGGGGCGCGGCCTACTCGCGCAGCCAGCGGGCCCGGGACAAGGCCGAGGTGTTCGAGACGGCCCTCGCCCGCGTCAGCACGGCACTCGCCAAGGCCGCCCGCCGCAGCGCGGCCGATCTCAAGGCCGAACGGCTCGCCGCGGCTCGCACGGGCGGCACCGGGCCCGGCCGGCCCGAGCGAGCACAGGACAGCCCTCCCCCATCGACCTCCGATCGCCCTCCGACCAAGTCACCGGCACGAATGAAGCGCGATGCCTCGTCCCTGGCCGAGGGCGCTCGCCGCCAGGCACGCCGCGACGCGCGCGGCCAGGAGTAGGGCTCAGGCGGCGGCCAGGGCGGTGGCCCGGACCGTGTCGGTGATGTCGACTGTGGCCCAGGGCCGCGAGGTCGATGCGCCCCCAGCTCTCACCGATATCCGCCGCCGCGGCGTTCGGTCAGGCGTCGACCAGGGAGCCGCCCGACAGCCACCTTGCGCGCCACGGCGCGGCCGAGCGGCACGTCGCCCCACCGGGCGACCACCGTGGAGGTCAGGCCCAGCGCGATGGTGACGGCGATGAACGTGGTCGGCACCCATCACTCCGACGGGGGAGGACCACCGTCAGCACCACGACCACGGCGCCCGACAGGAACGCGACGCCCGACGCGATGGCGTCCACCAGCGGCGGCGGGGGTGGCTCGTCCACCTCGATGCCGTGCTCCTCCTCGGCGTGGGCGGCCAGGGCATCGGCCGCGCTGAGCTCGACGGCGACGGCGCGGGCCAGGTCGGGGCCCAGGCCCCTGGCCTCGTAGAAGTCACTGGCTCCATCGTGACACCGCCGGGCCCGGTGGCTCGGGATCCAGATCGCCGTCGCAGCCCGGCTCAGCCGCGCCCCCGGCGCACCTCCGCCGTGCGGGTCCAGCGAGTGGTGTCGAGCGACAGGGTCGCCGGCCCGTCACGCAGCTCGATCTGGCCCGCGCCCGCGGCCACCACGCCGAACGGGTTGGACGAGCGGTCGGTGCCGTGGAGCGGAACCTCGATGCCGGCGACCGTGAGCGGGCCGGCGGACGAGAAGGCGATCGTGCCCTGGGTGGGCGACTGGTACGTGACGTCGAACCCTGCCGGCAAGCCGTCGGCGCCCGGCGGGCGGGGGGTGACCGACAGCGGGGCGGATGTCACCGCGTCGGCGAAGGCGGAGAAGCTCTCCCACTCGCCGGCGTCGCCCACCTGCACCAGCCAGGCGTTGTCGGCGCCGCCCGGTGCCACCAGGTCGAACGGCTGGGTGAGCCCGTTGGTGAACGTCACCGCCGGGTCGTGTGTGCGCCACTGCGTCGCTCGCCAGGACCACAGGGCCACGTAGCCGTCGCCCCGCCGCCCGAGCGTCCAGTTGCCCACCTGCCGCACCTCGTCGAACCGCTCGGTCGGGAAGTAAGCGTGGGTGAAGGGCAGGTACGAGAACGCCTGCAGCGGGCCCGGCCCCGGCGACGCGAACTTGGGGGCGTAGAGGTGGATGGCCGTGTCGCCCACTTGGGCGCTGCGGGGCATGGCCCCGGTGCCCGACCAGTAGAGGTCGGCGTCGACCCAGCGGCTGCCGGGCCGCGGCTCGTTGCCCGGCAGCGTGGTGAACACCACCGCGTCCTCGTCCAGCGTCGCCTGCCAGGCGTGGTACTGCTGGCCGAAGCACCCGGGCCGGTAGTCCTGGGCAGTCGACAGCATGGCGTTCGGGCTGCGCCAGGTCACCGTGTCGACCGCGCTGAGCAGCCCGACGTTGATCTGGCAGCGCAGGCTGTAGGCCAGCTGCTGCGCCACCGCCGGGTCGCCACCGGCGATGTCGACCAGCGGCTTGAACGGCTTGAACAGCTCGGTCTCGAACAGGTCGTGCTCGTCGATGGTCGCCAGCGTGACGGGGACCGTCTGCCAGGCGGTCAGCGCGCCCCGGTCCCACCAGAACTCGACGGTGCCGGGATCGTCGTAGGCGACCCCGGGCACGGCCGAGGGCGGGTTCGGGCTGAACGGCTGGTCGAGGTCGATCGGCGCCCCCATGTGCGTGTGGTCCACGAACGTCTGCGGACTGGTGGCGACCCGCCGGATCAGCTCCGGCAGCCGGTAGCGCGTGGCGGCGGCCAGGAACACCGCACCCGTGTCCGTCCGGGACGGATACGGCACGTCGCTCGTCCCGAACAGCAGCTTGGCCGAGCCGAAGACGTCCTGGTCCGTGGCCCGGCTCTTGTCCTTCATGTAGGACCGGCCGTGGGTGACCCCGTTGTTGCCGCTCACCTGGTGGATCGCGAGGTCGTAGAGGAACAGGTCGAGCATGACCGCCGCCCGGCGGGCCAGGTCCGGCTCGGCGTATTCGGTCAGCAGCGTGAGGGCCTGGATGTCCTCCTGGTAGTAGACGTCGCTGTGCCACTCGGAGAAGCCCCAGGTGGCCTTCTCGTCCAGCCACGCCTCGACCCGGGCCCGGCCGTCGGCGGCCTCGTCACGCCCGGTCGTCCCGGTGATGGCGAACGTCTGGTCCGGCAGGGCCCGGCCGGCCAGGTACTCCAGGGTGTGGAAGATGATGCGGTGGTTCTCGCTCCAGAACCATTTCTGGTCGATCACGCCCTCCGGCAGCGGGTCGGTGAACCAGTAGCGGAAGCCCAGGAAGCGCTGCTCGAGCGCGGCCCGGAGCTCCGGGGTGATCTCCCGCCGGTGCCCGTACCAGATGGCGACCAGCTGCATCATGTCGAAGTCGCTGGTGTCCTGGAAGCTGTCGATCTTGGCGAACACCGCGGCGAAGTCGTCCGGTCCGATGGCCGAGGCGTCGAAGCGGAAACGGTGGTCGCGGTCCGCCCGGGTCAAGTGCGCCAGCACGCTGGTCGGCGACGTGGGCGTGAGCTGCTCGGTGGCGAAGCGCAGGTAGCCGTCCTGGCGCTCGCGCCACGCCTGGCCGTCGACGTAGCCGTTGCCGGCCCCCAGGACGCCCCCGCGGGGACCGTGGCCGCCCGCTCCGCCGGGCCCTGGCACCTGGCACGCCACCGCCGTCATCCCCAATGCCATCGCCAGCACGGCAGCCACTCGTCGCACGCTTGCGCTCCCTCCCCGCGGATCCCCGCTGCCGACGCTAGACGGTCGCTCACCGCGGCCACCGGGCCTCGGCGTCGGCGGCCACCGCGTCGAGGAGCGCCCAGGTCGCCTCGGCCGCCGGGGCCCAGTCGAGCGCGGCCTGGCGCTCGGCGACATGGGCGCGGGCCCGGCTCAGCGTGGCGTCGTCGAGGCCGTCGACGGTCGCGGCCAGGTCGGCGGCCGTGCGCCCGTAGGGGATGGCCAGCCCGCCCAGCACCTCGGCCAGGTAGGGCCACGGCGAGGTGAGCGCGGGGATGCCCGCCCCCACGGCGTCGGCCGCCTGCCCGGTGGTCAGGTAGGTCCCGCCGTCCAGCGGCAGGGCCAGCACGTCGATGGTGGCCAGCCGGCGGTCGTACTCGTCGCGGGGGACCTCGGCGTACGGGAGGGCGGTGATCCGGGGATCGTCCGGGACCGCCTCGCCGTCGAGGCACAGCACCAGCAGCTCGACGTCGTCGCGGCGGCTGGCATGGAACCCGTCCAGGAGCAGCTGGGTGTGCTTCCCCGGCCGCGGCGCTCCCACCAGGCCGATGCGCAGGGCGCACGGCGTCAGGCCCAGCTCCGCCTCGGCCTGCGCCCGGTCGATGCCCTCCCGGTCGCCCATCAGCGGGCCCCAATGGCCGTGCGGGATCACGACGTGGCGGGCGCCGGCGGCGAACTCGTACCGCTCGGTGATGACCTGCCGGCCCCACTCGCTGTGGTGGATGACCCCGGCGGCCAGCGCCGCCCACGGCCGGTAGAGCCCGCCGCCGTCGGGCGCGGCGTGAGGGGCGAGGTTGTGCTGCGTCCACACCACGGGGATGCCGGACTCCTCCACGGCGGCCGCCACCCGCTCGGCCCGCCGGGCGGACGGCCCGGTGAGCCACTCGGGCCAGTGGAGGTGGAACGCGTCGGCGCCCGCCAGCGACCGCGCCAACCGCTCGGGATCGTCGAGCAGGTGGTACGGCACGGGCCGGGCCTCGACCCGGTCGGCCAGCGGCCCGTACAGGCACTGGTGGTACCAGTGGTGGTGCGCGCTGGACACGACCCGCAGCTTGGGTGTGACCGTCCAGCGGAAGCGGACGGCCGGCGCAGGCGTGACCTCGATCTGGTGGACGGTCTGCAGCTCGCTCTCGAACGACCGCCACTCGGCCAGCCCGTCCACGTCCACCGACCTGACCCGGGGTTCGGCCGGACCCTCGGCGGTGACGTGCAAGGGCCGGCCCGGCCGCTCGGGGACCAGCACCGCCAAGGCGCCCGGCGGCCGCTCGGCGAACTCCAGGTCCTCCTCGACCACCAGCGACCGGCCCTCGACCCGGTAGTGGGCCCGGCGGCGGCCCTCCAGGCGCTCGGGCACGTCGCCCAGCGGGGCCGACGTCGACCAGAGCCCGTCGTGGTCGAGGTCGAGCTCACCCGGCCGGTGCTCCACCTTGGCGGCCGCACCTCCGGGGGCGTAGCGGTTCTCGCCCCGCCAGGCCAGCGGGACGAAGCAGGCCAGCGGCTGGTCGGTCGGCACCTCGAACGTGCCCGGATGGCGAGGTGAGGGCGCATAGTCGGCCCCCGGGCCGCCCACGACGGGCAGGGCGAAGCTCAGCCTCGGGTCGCGCCGAGCCCACACGCCCAGGCCATCCCCGAAGCCGAGCCAGGTGTCACCCGCCGGGAAGGCGGCCGCCGGCGCGGGCGCAGGTACCGGCCCGCTCCCGGCCCGCCGCAGGTCGAGCGCGGCGACCACCAGCTTGCCCAGGCAGTCGAGCGTCAGCTGGAGCCGGCGGAACGGCCCCCGGTAGCGGAACGGCGCCCGCCGCTTGTGCGCCACCACCAGCCCACCATCGAACCACCCCACCGCCCCGTCCGCCGCGGCCCGGGCGAGCCCCCACCACCGCTCGACCTGGCCGTCCCTCAGCGCGCCTCGGCGGAGGAGGAGGGCGGACAGCTCGGCGGAGTGGCAGACGGCGAGGGCGCCGATGGAGCGGCCCCAGGGGAGGGCGGCGCCGTTGGGGGCGGCCACGGCCGCCACCAGGCGGGCGGCGGAGGCGAGGCCCCGATCCCAGACCTCGCCGAGGTGGTCGGCGAAGGGCTCGGCGAAGAGGTAGGCGTCGACCGTGTACATGTCGACCTGGCCTCGGCCGGTGTGCGAGTCGTCGAGCCAGCCGTCGGGGTGCTCGGCGAACAGGGCCGCCACCCGGGCGAGCAGGCTGTCCACCACGGTGGGGTCGACGTCGAGGCCGAGCGCCGAGCGCGCCAGCTCGCAGCGGGTCAGGACGACGGCGTAATTGCGGGGTAGGACCCCCTGGTCGAGCAGCGGGATCCACTCGGTGCTGTCGGCCGCGGCCACGACCACGTCCCGGGTGGCGGGGTCGAGGGCGTCCAGCCCACCGAGGCGGGCCGCGGTCTCGGCGATCCGGTACGAGAAGAACGTGTGGGTGCGGGCCGCGTCGGTCGCCGCCAGGCGGGCCCGCAGGACGGTCTCGACGTCCAGGTCACCGACCTGGGTGACGCCGGCGTCGAGCAGCAGGCCGAGCGTGAACACCAGGTCGGCGTGGGCGTCGGCGTCGACCCGGTGGCCCGCCAGCGTGGCCGGCAGCACCAGGCCGGGCGCGGCGCCGCGCACCGGGTCGGCCAGGTCGGCGAGCACCGCGGTGACCAGGTCGATCAGGTCATCCGCGATCCGTCCCACGGGGTCGGCACCGTAGTGGACCTCCTATCCTCGGGTGGTGGCCGACTCCGTTCCCGACGATCCGGTGCAGGTGCGCACCCTGCGTGACCACGCGCAGCTGACCGCCCGCCTGGCCACGCTCGGGCTCGCCGAGGACCTGGCGGTCGACCCCGAGGTCGACCCCGGCGGCCCGCTGGCCCAGCCACTGGGGGTGGCCGGCCGGGAGGCGGCCAACCGGTTCTGCGTGCTGCCCATGGAGGGCTGGGACGGGGAGGCCGACGGGCGCCCGTCCGACCTGGTCCGCCGGCGCTGGCAGCGCTTCGGTGCCGGCGGGGCGGGCGTCGTGTGGGCCGAGGCCACCGCGGTGCGCCCCGACGGCCGGGCCAATCCCCGCCAGCTGGTGCTCGACGCCACCACGGCCGACGCCCTCGCGGCCCTGCGCCGCGACCTGGTGG
>JBKPRV010000277.1:0-3763 GCA_046734715.1 Actinomycetota bacterium
GTCGACAAGCGCCTGCCGGGGGCCAGGTCGCGATCCCGGGTGGCGGCGTCGAGGTCGCGATCCCGGGTGGCGGCGTCGACAAGCGCCTGCCGGGGGCCAGGTCGCGATCCCGGGTGGCGGCGTCGACAAGCGCCTGCCGCGGGCCAGGTCGCGACCCCCCGAGGCGGCTATGGCGCGGTCTACGTGTCGCGGGCGGCGACGAAGCGGGCCAGGTCGACCAGCTCGTCGCGGGCCTCGGGGGTGACGTCGGCGGCCTCGATGGCGTCGATGGCGGCCCCGGTGAGGTGATCGATGCGCTGCTCGATGCGGTCGAGGGCGCCGGTGTCGACCAGCACGGCCTGGATCCGGGCCACGTCGTCGTCGGTGAGCCCGGGGGCGCCGACCTTGTCGAGCAGGGCCGCAGCGTCGGCGCCGGCCCGGGCCGCGGCTTCGGCCAGGAGCGGGGTGGGCTTGCCCTCCCGCAGGTCCATGCCGACCGGCTTGCCGGTGCGGTCGGGGTCACCGAACGCGCCGAGCACGTCGTCCCGCAGCTGGAATGCCTCGCCTAGCGGACCGCCGTAGGCCGACAGGGGCTCGGCCAGGTCGCCGAGGCGACCGGCCAGCGAGGCACCGACGTGCAGGGGGCGCTCGATCGTGTACTTGCCGGACTTGTAGCGGGCGATGCGCTCGGCCAGGGCGGGATCCCGGTCGCCACGGGCGGTGCCGGCCAGGTCGAGGTACTGGCCGATGTTGAGCTCCAGGCGCAGCTCGTGCCACACGCGGGACACGTCCTCGGGCACGTCGCCCATCAGCATGTCGGCGTACACGTGGGCCATGTCCCCGACGAGGATGGCGGCGCCCTCGCCGAAGCGGCGGGCCTCGCCCCGCCAGCCTTGGGCCGTGTGCTCGTCGGCGAAGACCAGGTGCGCGGTGCGGAGGCCGCGGCGGGTGTCGGAGTCGTCCATGACGTCGTCGTGGACCAGGGCGAAGGCGTGCAGCATCTCCAGCGCCGCGCCCGCGTCCACGAGGCGAGGATCGTCGGGGTCACCCCCTGCGCCCACGAAGGCCCAGTGGCAGAACGCCGGGCGCAGGCGCTTGCCGCCCGCCATCACCAGCGCCCTCAATGCTGCCAGCGGCTCGACCAGCGAGGGGTCGACTTCCCGCCAGCGGGCGATCTCGCCGTCCAGCAGTTCGGCCAGGCGGGCTTCGGCCCGGCCGGCGAGCGCGCCGAGGCTGGCAGGGGCGGGAGAGCGGTGGCCCATGGGCGCACCCTACGGCGCGAGGTGGTCCCAGGTCAGACCCGGGTCAAGCGCTGGCCTCGAGGTCCATCAACCACTCGCCGTCGACCCGCTGGAGCGTGAACTGCTCGGTGCTGGCCTGCCCGGCGATGTCGAAGTCGACCGACACGATGGCGGTGTCGCCGTCGACGGACACCAGCGAGACGTTGCCCACGGCCACGTCCTCGAAGCCGGTGTTGCCCTCGGCGACGTCCTGCTCGCAGTCGGCCAGAGCTTCCTCTTCCGTGTCGTTGTCCAGCAGCAGCGAGCCCTCGGTGAGGAGCTCGCCCATGGCGGGGCAGTCCCCGGCCACCGCCGCAGTGAAGAACGCCTCGGCGGCGCCCACCGGCTCGGCCAGGCTCGGACCCGCGTCTTCCGCGGTGGGCGCGGCGGTCGTGTCCGAGCTGCCGTCCTCGGTGGACGCGGGCGCGGCGTCGTCGCCCTTGTCGTCGTCGCCGCCCAGCAGCGCATAAGCGCCACCAGCGCCGACGAGGGCGATGATCAGCACGACCGCGGCGATGATCAAGCCGCGCCGACCCTTGCCGCCGCCGGTGCCGCCGGTGCCGGCCAGGTGCGCGCCCGGGGTGGTCGGTGGCGTGGCGGAAGACCCGGGGGCGCCGGCGCCCGCGCCCGTTCGGGGCGGCGGGAGCTTGGTCGCCGACGTGTAGGCGGGAGAGGACGGCGGTTGGTACCCCGACCCTGACGCCAGCCCCGATGGTGATGCCGATGCGGGCGGTGGTGGCGGTGGCGCCGCGGGCGGGGCCGGGGCGGGGCTCTCTTCGAGGATGGGTGACTGCGGCGGCCGCTCTCCCGGCAACGGTGAGGAGGTGGGCGCCGTTGCCGCAGCGGAGGGCGTAGCCGCCTCGCCCGGGGCGGGAGGCGAGGGAGGAGGAGGTGGGGGCGGCGGTGGGCCCGAAGCCGGGCCGGTCCGGACGTCGTCGTCGTGAGGATCCGGGGGGAGCGACATTCCTGTGCCTCCGTCGCCGCAGTAGTGGGCGGGAGTCTTTCACGGCGTCGCTACCGTGTTGCGTCGTGTCCCGTCGCATTCTCGCCGTGATGATGGTGGTGACGGCGGTGGCCTCCGCCGGGTGCGGGCTGCGCCAGGCCTCGCAGCCCCGCGACGGCGTGAGGCCGGACACCGCCCGGTTCGCCTACGGCGATCGCCGGGTGGACGTACCCCTCGTCGCCTGCGGGCGGGACGGCGACGTGGTGACGCTGGGAGGCACCCGGGGCTCGGTGGTCCTCCAGGCCGCAGCCGACGTGAGCGACGGCGGCACGGCCCGCACGGGAGTCACGCTCGACCTGGGCCAGGGCGAGATCTGGGGTGCCTTCGGCCAGGACATGCCCCGTGCGGCGGCAGGAACGGTCCACGAGGCCAAGGTCGAGGGCGACCGCCTCGTGGTGGACGCCACCTGGGTCGCCCTCGACGACCAGCTGGCGCCGGTTCCCGGCGGCCAAACCGTTGATGGCCGCCTCACCGCCCGCTGCCCCGCAGCCGACGACGACGTCGCCTGACCGACGGCCACGCTCCCGCTAGCCGCCAACCGCGCCACGATTGTTACCGCCCGACCACCGGCCGCGCCCCGGCCGCGCCGCGACTGTTGGCGCCCGACCAGCGGCTGCGCTCCGGCCGGGCTGCGATTGTTGGGGCGGGTCCGGTGGCTGCGCGCCCTCGAAGGTTGTCGGTCAGTCGGCGTCGTCGGGCGCCTCCGGAGCTGCTGTGTCGGCGTCGGTGGCGGCCTCGACCTCGGCCTCGAGCTCGGCCACTACCTGCTCGACCTCGAACCGGGCGCCCGCGATGCGTTCGCGGCACAGGCGCAGGAGCTCGGCCGCCCGTCGGACCCGGGAGCCGAGGACGTCGACGTCGACCTCGTCGCCGTCCAGCTCGTCGAGGATGCCCTCGAGCTCGGCCAAAGCCTCGGCGTAGCCCAGCTGCTCGGCCATCACGCCTCCTCTCCCGTGCCCTCGGTCGCTTCGGTGGTGTCGAGCGTCTCTGCGGTGGCCTCGGTGGCATCGGTGGTGTCGACTGTGTCGGCCGTGGCATCGGTCGGCTCGGTGGCGTCGACGGTGCTGTGGACCCGGCCCGCGGCCACCGTGGTGGTCAAGCGGTCGCCGGGCTGCACGTCCGACGCCGAGCGGACCACGCGGCCCTGCGCGTCCCGGGTGATGGACCAGCCGCGGGCCAGGGTGCGAGCCGGGTCGAGCGCTCTTACCTGGGCCTCGACGCCGTCGAGGCGGCGGGTGGCCACTGCTACCGCCCGCGGGGCGCGGCCGGCCAGGCGCCGGGCTGCGCCCGCCAGGGCGGCCTCGTGGGTGCGCAGGTGGACGCGTCCACCGGCCTCGACCCGGGCTGTCGCCCGGTCGAGAGAGGTGGTCGAGCGGGTGAGGGCACCCGCCGCGGACCGGCCGACCCGCACGCCCCGCGTGGCCAGGTCGCGGTCGGCGGCCGCCAGGCCCTGGCGGGTGGCCACGGCCACGTGCTGGCCGCACGCTCGCAGGCGCTCGGC
>JBKPRV010000278.1:0-6517 GCA_046734715.1 Actinomycetota bacterium
CAGCAGCTGCTCTGGTGGATCAGCGCCTCGGCGGCCCCCATCGGCTCGCAGGCCCTGAACTTCGGGCGGTTCTCCGACGAGGTGATCGACGAGAACCTGATCACGATCCGCACCAACCCCGACGAGGATGCCCGCAAGGAGGCGGCTGAGAACATCAACAAGCGCTTCGGCGAGGAGGTCTACAACCTCTGGCTGGGCTGGACCATCTGGGGCATCTCGTCGCAGCCGTATGTCAACGACCAGGTGCTCAACACCCTGCCCGACGGGTCCAAGGGCATCGAGCTCGCCTTCGCCGGTCGCCATCAGCTCAACCAGATCTGGTGTGACGAAGGGAAGTGCGAGTAGCCGATGCCAAGGGTTCGTGCGCTCTGGGACACAGTCCGGCGCTACCCCGGCCTGACCACCACCACGGGGGCGTTCGTCGTCCTCGTCGGTGGCTGGTTGGTCGGGCTGCCCATGCTGCTGTGCTTCCTCGGAGCGTTCGGCCTGATCGTCGTGGGCGCCAGCATCGTCAACGGCCGGTACGTGCGACGCCGGCTGCTGATCCTGGTGCCCACGCTGGTCCTCGTCACCGCATTCACCTTCTATCTGGAGAACAGCCGGGGTGACGCGCGCGACCTGGCCTTCAACATCCTCGGGCCCGGGGGCACCGAGGAAGGGGTGGACCAGATCGTCCAGGAGTTCCACCTGGACGAGCCCATGCACACTCGCTACCTGCTGTGGCTGAGCGACGCGGTGCGCGGTGACCTTGGGCGGTCGGCCATCCAGGGCCAGCCCGTGTCCAAGGTCATCGCCAACGCCGCCCCCGTCTCCCTCCAGCTCATGCTGTACGCGCAGGTGCTGGCGCTCTCGGTCGCCGTGCCGCTGGGCGTCTATGCGGCCTACAAGGCCAACCGCCGCGGCGACCGAATAACCAGCACGTTCGCGCTCGCGGCCCTGTCCATACCGAACTTCGTGCTCGCGGTGGTGCTGATCCTGTTCTTCGCCCTCGGGGGGATCAGGACGGGAGACACGAGCATCGGCAGCACATGGTTACCGGCGGCCCGCTACGTGCCGTTCGGGCAGGATCCCGTCGAGCACTTCCGCCACATGGCCCTGCCCGCCATCGCCCTGGCCCTCGGCCAGGCGGCGGGCTACATGCGGATCCTGCGCTCGGACATGATCGGCACGCTGCAGGAGAACTTCATCACCACGGCCAAGGCCAAGGGGGTGAGCGACCGGCGCATCCTCTGGGCCCATGCCCTCCGGCCGTCCTCGTTCACCCTGCTCACCGTGTTCGGCGTTAACACGGCCACGCTCATCGGAGGGGCCCTCATCATCGAGACGCTGTTTACGCTGCCGGGCCTGGGCACGCAGCTCGGCACCGCCATCTTCCAGAAGGACTTCCTGGTCGTGCAGGGGATCGTGCTGGTCGTGGCGGTGGGCTTCGTGCTCGTCAACTTCCTCGTCGACCTGCTCTACGCCGTCCTCGACCCGAGGGTTCGCAATGTCCGGGCTTGAGACCGCGGTCGTCTCCGCCTCCAGCGAGCACGTCACGCTCCACGTCGATGATGCCGAAGCGGCGATCCTCGCCGAGGCGGAGGAGACCTACCAGGGGCGCAAGCTCGGGTTCTGGTTCTGGGCCTCGGTGGGCTGGCTGACGTTCCTGGTCCTCTCGGCCGTGTTCGCCGACCTCCTGCCCCTGAAGGACCCGGTGGCCACGTTCCGGGGGGTGGCCCGCGACGGTCCCTCGGCGGCGCACTGGTTCGGCGCCGACAACATCGGCCACGACGTGTTCAGCCGCACCATCTACGGGGCCCGCCGCTCGCTGGCCGTCGCCACGGTCGCGACCCTGGCCGGCTTCACCGTGGGCGGGACCATCGGGCTCGTGTCGGGCTTCTACCGGCGCACGCTCGACGACGCCATCGTGGCCGTCCTCGACATCATGCTGGCGATCCCCGGGCTGGTCCTCGCCCTGGCCCTGGTGGCGTTCTTCGCGCCGCCCGGCAGGGCCTCGCCCACCTCGCAGACGGTGTGGGCCACGTTCGCGCTCTCGATCCTGGCGGTGCCGACCATCGCCCGGGTGGCGAGAGCGCAGACCATGGTGTGGGCGGATCGCGACTTCGTGCTCGCGTCCCGGACGCTGGGGACGCGCAACCTGAGGATCATCGTCCGCGAGGTGCTGCCCAACATCCTGCCGGCGATGGTCTCCATCGCCTTCATCGGCCTCGCCGCACTGATCGTCGTGGAAGCCGCCCTGGCCTTCTTCGGGGTGGGCGACGTCAGTGGCGTGAGCTGGGGGATCATGATCCAGAACGGGCGATCACAGGTCGACCGGGCGCCGCACATGGTGTTGTTCCCGGCGCTGTTCATGTTCATGACCATCCTCTCCCTCAACTTCGTGGGCGACCAGGTGCGCACGCGCTTCGACGTCCGGGAGAGCGGCATCTGATGGCGGGGTCGGGCACCGCGCACCTGCGGGACGATCAGGACGATCTCGTCGTGCAGGTGGAGCACCTAGTGGTCGACTTTCCCGCGGGTCGCTTCGGCTGGGTGCACGCCGTCAGCGACGTCAGCTTCGACCTCGCCAACGGCGAGACGCTCGGCATCGTGGGCGAGTCCGGCTGCGGGAAGTCCACCACCGCCAAGGCCATCATGCGGGTCCCGCCGCCCACGTCCGGCCGCATCCGGCTGGACGGGGTCGACCTGGGCACGCTGGACGCCGAGCAGATGCGGGACGTGCGCAGCCGGCTGCAGATGATCTTCCAGGATGCGATCTCGTCGCTGAACCCTCGGCGGCGGATCCGCGACGTGGTGGCCGAGCCTCTGGTCATCCGGTGGCTGGAGTCGCACCGGCGGTCCCCGGTGACCCGGCTGTGGGAGCAGTACGTGCCCCGGATGCTGCGGCTGTGGCGCCACCCGTTCGTCCGCCGCGTCGCCGTCCCGCTGCTGGTGGCGTTCTTCATCGGCTTGGCGCTGTGGATCGCGGGCGGCGCCATCGGCACCGAGCGGGCGGATGGCACCCGCGACGGCGGCATCGTGCAGGCCGCGGGCACGGTGGTCATGGTCGCCTCGCTGATCGGCCTGGCCCCCATCGCCGCCCTGTTCGTGGTGACGGCCGGGGTGTGGCTGGTCCTGACCGTGCTGCTGCCGTTCGCGTCGCTGCCGCGCACCTACCGCATCTGGCGGGAGCGGAAGGAGTTCTGGAAGGACGCCGAGATCAAGGTCCGCGACGTGCTGGAGGACGTGGGCATCGACGCCGACACCGCCATGGACCGGCGGCCCCACGAGTTCTCGGGCGGCCAGGCCCAGCGCATCTCGATCGCGCGGGCGCTGATCCTCGATCCCAAGGTGATCATCTGCGACGAGCCGGTCTCGGCCCTGGACGTGTCCGTCCAGGCGCAGGTGCTGAACCTGCTGGAGGAGCTCAAGGAGAAGTACGGGCTCTCCCTGATCTTCATCGCCCACGACCTCGCGGTGGTGAAGAACATCGCCGACCGGGTGGTGGTCATGTACCTCGGCAAGGTGTGCGAGGTGGGTCAGCCCGACGAGTTGTTCGCGCGGCCCCGCCATCCGTACACCGAGATCCTCATGAGCGCGATCCCCGTGATCGACCCGGCCGTCGATCCCCGGGCCGCGCGCACGATCGCCGGGGAGCCGCCGTCTCCGATCTTCCCGCCCTCGGGCTGCCGGTTCCGCACCCGGTGCCCGCACGCCTCCGAGCGCTGCGCCGAGGAGGAGCCCGTGGTCAGGGAGATCGCGGCCGGTCACTTCGTCGCGTGCCACCACCCGGTCGGCGTGCTCGAAGACCAGATCGCCGACGCTCCGGTGTCGGTCGGCTGAGCGGCGGGGGTCTCAGCCCCCGGGCTCCTGGCCGTCGAGCAGCGGCTCCTGGCCGTCCACGGGCGGCTTCTTCGTGACCTCGACCGGTGCCGGCCCGCGGTCGCCCAACGGGTGGAAGCAGGCGAAGCGGTGCCCGAACCCCGCGCCTTCCTGGAGCGTCGGGACCACCTCGCGGCAGTCGTCCTGCGCGTAGGGGCAGCGGACGCTGAAGGGACAGCCGGGCGGCGGGTTGATCAGGTCCGGCGGGCGGCCCCGGATGACCTCGAGCTTGGTGTGGCTGGGGTTCTCCACCCGCGGGATGGAGCGCAGCAGCGCCTCGGTGTAGGGGTGCTGCATGCGAGAGAACAGCACCGAGGTGGGCGCCTGCTCGACGATCCGCCCGCCGTACATCACCGCGATCTCGTCGGTCCGGCCGGCGACCACTCCGAGGTCATGGGTCACCAGGACCATGGCCATGTAGCGGTCCTTCTGGTTGTCCTGCAGCAGGTTCAGGATCTGGGCCTGCACGGTGACGTCGAGCGCCGTCGTCGGCTCGTCGGCGAACAGCAGCTTCGGCCCGCAGGCCAGCGCCAGCGCGATCATCACCCGCTGCCGCATGCCTCCCGAGAGCAGGTGGGGGTACTCCGTGAAGCGCTGCTCGGGCTCGGGGATGCCGACCGAGCGCAGCAGGGCGATGGCGGTGAGCCGAGCCTCCTTCTTCCCCATCCCCGTCTGCAGCCGCAGCGCCTCGGTGATCTGCTTGCCGATGGTCATGACCGGGTTGAGCGAGCTCAGGGGGTCCTGGAAGACCATGGCGATCTCGGCGCCGAGCAGGCTACGCATCTCGCGGTCGCCCAGCCCGACCAGCTCGCGACCCATGAACTTCACGCTGCCCGAGCGACTGACGTTCAGCTTGGGGAGCAGGTTCATGATCGAGCGGGCCAGGATCGTCTTCCCCGACCCCGACTCGCCCACCACGCCCAGCGTCCGGCCGCGATCGAGGGTGAAGCTGACGCCGTCGACCGCCTTGACCCGGCCGCGCGGCGTCAGGAAGTGGGTCCTCAGGTCTTCGACCTCGAGGAGCGGCCCCGTCGGCGCCGGTCGTTCGAAGGTCAGCTCTACGTCGACGCTCACAGAGACCCCTCCTTCCCGAGTCCCCCGATCTTAACCGACACCAGTGTCGGATTCGGCTCGGATCCTGGGTGTCGTGCATGCGCTGAGGCCGACCCTCGGACGCGTGATCAGTTCGCCGGTTCGGCAGCCGCCATCACAGGGCGGCCGGTCACCGACGGCTCGTCCACGGTCGGACCCTCATCGCGTACCGGTGACGGCAGGTTGACGAGGCAGCACACTGAAGCGAAGGACACGATCCCCAGCGCGACCGGGACGGCCCGGTACATCAGCCACACGTGAATGTAGGAGTGGTTGGGGAGCAGGAGGTACCACCCGACGACGATGAGGCAGGGCACAAGCGCTGTCGCGATCACCCACTCCACCGCCCGACGGCGCCGCTGGATGAAGGCGTACACGATCAACACGGCCGCGATGAGGGTCGTCGCACCGCCCAACGGCCGATCGATCCAGAACCTGACGTTGTGAACGAGGGCAGCGCCAAAGGAGGGATCGACGCCCGGAAACTCGCCCGTGAGCCGGAAGGTGGCCGCACCACGCACGTCGGTGAGCACGTCGGAAACGCCCTCGAAGGGCATGGCGACAATCCACTTGGCGACCCACATCGACGCATAGCCCACAATCCAACCGAGTGCCGAATACGCCGCCATGCGCAGGCCGCGCCAGTAGGAGCGGGTCGATGCGAACATCACAGCCCCCATCAGGCACGCCGTCAGTGCCCACGCGACCGGCGCCACGATGAGGAGGTCGAAGAACTGCACGGCAGTGCCTGCGGCGACGGACGCGACGATCGACCGCCGACCCGACATGTCGCGCGCGAAGTACCGCACGCCGAGGTCCACGGATGCGAGCGCGGCTGCGAACGCGACCGCGTGCGGGATGCTCTCGGGCAGATCAACGAAGTCGGTTGCGAGCAGGAGTGGAGCGAACAGCGCAGTTGCCGCGAGCGACCCGAACCAGCGGCGCACGAACATGACGAGCCGGACCGTCGAAGCGATCAGCAGCAACGCCACGATGGCACGGACGCCACCGATGGTCGTGAACAGCAACCCGGGCCGAGTGATGGTGGAGGCGCCGAGCCAATATCGGAAGTACCACATACCAGGGGGGACCGGCGTTGCGGACTCATCTCCTGTGAGCACGCTGTTCATCGGGGCGCAGCCGACGCTCGGGAGGTAGCCTCGGACCGCCGATTGGAGAGCGTTCTGAGCAGTCGGCTCGAGCACGCCAACCGTCAATGCGGCGCATTCGGAGAACTTGTCGACGTAGTTGCCGTAGCCGCCGATCGGATACTCGACGGTGCTGACCTCGTAAGTCTGCTGGCCGTCGAGCAACCGTTCGATGACGAGACGATCCGAGACGAGTTGGGCAGCCACGACGAGAATCAGCCCGACCGCAGGTGCAACCAGCAGCACCACGAGCACGTCGCGCAACGTACGGCCCACCTGCACGCCGAGACTCGGGCTCGAGTCGACCCGAACCGCGGACGGAGTCGGGCGCGCACCACCCCACCGGCTTTGGATCCCGCACCTCATACGTCGTCGGACGCTAACGCGCTCGGCATCGCAGCGTGCACAGGCGCCAA
>JBKPRV010000279.1:0-5479 GCA_046734715.1 Actinomycetota bacterium
GACCTACGCCAAGCCGCTCGCCCGCACGCGCGAGTACATCGAGATCGTGCGGCGCATCGTGGCCCGCGACGAGCCCGTCTCGTTCGAGGGCGAGCACTACGCCATGCCGCTGCCGCCGGGCCAGGGCACCGGGCTGGGCAAGCCGCTCAAGTCGATCGTGCGGCCGTTGCGGCCGAACATCCCCATCTTCCTGGGGGCCGAGGGCCCGAAGAACGTGGCCCTGACGGCCGAGATCGGCGACGGCTGGCTGCCGATGTTCTTCTCGCCCAAGGCCGACGACTTCTACCGCAAGGCGCTGGACGAGGGGTTCTCACGGCCCGGCGCCCGGCACACGATCGACGACTTCGAGGTGGCGTGCGTGGTCCCGGTGGTGCCGGGCGACGACGTCGAGGCGTGCGCCGACCTGCTGCGGCCCAACCTGGCGCTGTACATCGGGGGCATGGGCGCCCGCGACCGCAACTTCCACAAGGACGTGTTCGAGCGGCTGGGCTACGCGGCGGAGTGCGAGAAGATCCAGGAGGCCTACCTCGCCGGCCGGAAGGCCGAGGCGGCCGCGGCGGTGCCCACGTCGATGGTCGAGGACGTCTACCTCGTCGGCCCGCCGGCCAAGATCAAGGACGACGTCGCCCGCTGGCGCGAGACCTGCGTGACCACGCTGCTGGTGGCGGGCCCCGGCCCGCTGCTCCACCAGATCGCCGAGCTGGTCAACGGCTGAGGGCCAAGCGCCTCAGTCCTCGAAGGCTTCGGGCGGCGGGCAGGCGCACATCAGGTTGCGGTCGCCGTAGCCGCCGTCGATGCGGCTGACCGGCGGCCAGTACTTGGCGCGCCGCAGGGCGGGAACCGGATAGGCGGCCTGCTCCCGGCTGTAGGGCCGGTCCCAGTCCGTCACCAGCAGGTCCTCGGCGGTGTGGGGGGCGTGGTGCAGCGGGCTCTGCTCGTGGGGCCACTCGCCCGAGGCGACCCGGTCGATCTCGCCCCTGATGGCGATCATGGCGTCGCAGAAGCGGTCGACCTCGGCGAGCGACTCCGACTCGGTGGGCTCGATCATGAGCGTGCCCGCCACCGGGAAGCTCATCGTGGGGGCGTGGAAGCCGTAGTCGACGAGGCGCTTGGCCACGTCGTCGACGGTCACCCCGGTGGCCTTGGTGATGGGGCGCAGGTCGATGATGCACTCGTGCGCCACCCGCCCGTGCTCGCCCGTGTAGAGCACCGGGTAGTGGTCGCCCAGCCGCGCCGCGATGTAGTTGGCGCTGAGGATGGCCACCGCGGTGGCGTGTCGCAGCCCGTCTGGCCCCATGAGCTTGATGTACGCCCAGCTGATGGGCAGGATCCCGGCCGAGCCCCAGGGCGCGGCCGACACCGGCCCCGGTCCCGTCTCCGGCCCCGCCTCGGGGGTGGACGGGTGGTTGGGCAGGAACGGCGCCAGGTGCGCCCGGGCCGCGACGGGGCCCACGCCCGGCCCGCCGCCGCCGTGGGGGATGCAGAAGGTCTTGTGCAGGTTCAAGTGGCTCACGTCGCCGCCGAACCAGCCGGGGCGGGCCACGCCCACGAGGGCGTTGAGGTTGGCGCCGTCCACGTACACCTGGCCGCCGCGGGCGTGCACGATGTCGCAGATCTCCCCGAGGCGGGACTCGAACACCCCGTGGGTCGACGGATACGTGACCATCAGCGCGGCCAGGCGGTCGCCGTGCTCGTCCGCCTTGACCCGGAAGTCGTCGACGTCGACGTTGCCGCCGTCGTCGCACGCCACCACCACGACCCGCATGCCGGCCATCACCGCCGAGGCGGCGTTGGTGCCGTGGGCGGAGGCGGGGATGAGGCAGACGTCGCGCTGGTCGTCGCCCCGGCTGCGGTGGTAGGCCCGGATGGCCAGCAGCCCGGCCAGCTCGCCCTGGGACCCGGCGTTCGGCTGCAGCGACACCGCGTCGTAGCCGGTGATGCGGGCCAGGCTGGTCTCCAGGTCCTCGATCAGCTCGCGGTAGCCGTCGGCCTGGTCGAGCGGGGCGAAGGGGTGGATGTCGGCGAACTCGGGCCACGTCACCGGTTCCATCTCGGTGGTGGCGTTGAGCTTCATGGTGCACGAGCCGAGCGGGATCATGGCCCGGTCGAGCGCCACGTCCTTGTCGGCCAGGCGCCGCAGGTAGCGCAGCATCTCGGTCTCCGAACGGTGTTCGTGGAAGACCGGGTGCGTGAGGAACCCTGTGGTGCGGCGCTCGGCCTCGGGGATCCCGCCGCCCCCGACCGGGTCGGCGAGGTCGGCGGGGTCGGTGTCGAGCCCGAAGGCGGCCAGCAGCCGGCCGAGGGCCGGGGCGGTGGTCTCGTCGAACGCCAGGCCCAGCCGGTCGCCGTCGAGGCGGCGCAGGTTGAGCCCGGCCTGGTGGGCCCGCTCGGTGATCTCGGCGGCCTGGCCGGGGGTGTGGATCGTGAGCGTGTCGAACCAGGTGTCGTGGACCAGGTCGAACCCCGCGTCTCGGAGCAGGCGGGCCACCAGCCCGGCCTGCTGGTGCACGCCCTCGGCGATGGCGGTGAGGCCCTCGGGACCGTGGTAGACGGCGTACATCGAGGCCATGACGGCCAGCAGCACCTGGGCGGTGCAGATGTTGGACGTGGCCTTCTCCCGGCGGATGTGCTGCTCGCGGGTCTGCAGGGCCAGGCGGTGGGCGGGACGGCCGGCGGCGTCGATCGACACGCCCACGAGTCGCCCGGGCAGCGAGCGCTTGAAGCGGTCGCGGGTGGCGAGGAAGCCGGCGTGGGGCCCGCCGAAGCCCATGGGCACGCCAAACCGCTGGGACGAGCCCACGGCTGCGTCGGCCCCCAGCTCGCCGGGCGGGACCAGCAGCGTGCACGCCAGCAGATCCGTGGCCACTATGGCGAGGCCGCCGGCCGCGTGCACCGCCTCGATCACCGGTCGCAGGTCCCGCACCAGGCCGGTCGAGCCGGGGTGCTGGACGAGGACACCGAAGGCCGCGGCCGGGTCCAGGTCGGTGGCGGGGTCGCCCACCACCACCTCGATGCCCAGCGGCTCGGCCCGGGTGGCCACCACCGCGACGGTCTGTGGGTGGCACTCGGCGTCGACGAAGAAGACGGTGCCCTCGTGCTTGGTGGACCGCCGGGCCAGGGTCATGGCCTCGGCCGCGGCGGTGCCCTCGTCGAGCATGGAGGCGTTGGTGATCTCCATGCCGGTGAGGTCGCACACCATGGTCTGGAAGTTGAGCAGCGCCTCCAGCCGGCCCTGGCTGATCTCGGGCTGGTAGGGCGTGTAGGCCGTGTACCACGCCGGGCTCTCCAGCACGTTGCGCAGGATCACCCCCGGCGTGTGGGTGCCGTAGTAGCCCGAGCCGATGAGCGAGGTGACCACCTCGTTCCGCTCGGCCAGGGCCCGCAGCCGGACCAGCGCCTCGGGCTCGCTGACCGCGTCCTCCAGCTCCAGCGGCTTGTCGTCGCGGATGGAGGCGGGCACGGCCTGGTCCAGCAGCTGGTCCAGCGACGCCACCCCCAGGGCCGCGAGCATGTGCTCGACGTCGGCGGCGGTCGGCCCGATGTGGCGGTCGGCAAAGGTGTCGGCGGCGTTGCTGCTCACGTCTGGCTCCGGAGTCGGGGATGGTCGCTCGTGAAGACCCCCTCTGTCGCCGCCGGTGGCGACTCCAGAGCTGCCTCGCCCCAGTGGTCCTTGGTGCCTGAGAGGTTCCGGGGTGGTTGCCCCTTCGGCGCCCGTGCCGTGTGGCAGTGGGACTCTCCCACGGAGGTCGTCAGCGGCCCTCAGGCTAACGGACCGGACCCGCGCCCCCGTACATCGGCGGCGCCGGCCGTGGCCCGCCGGTAGCGGTCGGCCAGCTCGGCCACGTGCGCCACCAGCTCGGGCGGCTCGTGGACGGTGAAGTCGACGCCGACCATGCCGACGAACACGCCGAGCGTCCTCAGCGACTCGCCGCCATAGGTGGCCACGCAGGTCTGGTCGTCGAGCGGTTCGACGATGCCGGCGGCGGGCGAGATCCGCTCGGCCACCACGGCCGCCGGGGCATGGAAGGTGACCCGGGCCGTGAGCTGGTAGGGCGCGACGGCCAGCGATCGCCGGACGTAGGCGGCCATGTCGCCGTCCGGCGGCGGGCGGGGCCGGAACCGGTCGCCGGGGATGGGCCTGGGCTCGATGCGATCGGCGCGGAAGGTGCGCCAGTCGCGCCGGTCCAGGTCCCAGGCCACCAAGTACCAGAGCCGCCCGGTGTGGGCGAGGTGGTAGGGCTCGACGGTGCGGCGGCTGGTGGCGCCGCCGTGGTCGCGGTAGTCGAAGCGGAGCTGCTCGCAGGCCCGACAGGCGGCGGCCACCACCGTGAGCAGGTCGGGGTCCACCGTGGGTCGGGGCCCGGTCAGCGGGACGGTGGCCGCGCCCAGCGTCTGCACCCGGTAGCGCAGGCGAGCCGGAAGCACCTGCTCGAGCTTGGCCAGCGCCCGCAGCGACGACTCCTCGATGCCGGCCACGGTGCCGCCGGCCGCGGTGCGCAGCCCCACGGCCACCGCCACCGCCTCCTCGTCGTCCAGGAGCAACGGGGGCAGGTCGGCGCCGGCCCCGAGCCGGTAGCCGCCGCCCACCCCGGTGCTGGACTCCACCGGGTAGCCGAGGCCGCGCAGCCGCTCGACGTCGCGGCGCACGGTGCGCACGTCCACCTCCAGCCGGTCCGCCAGCCGGCGGCCCGACCAGTCCCGCCGGCCCTGGAGCAGCGACAGCAGCCGGAGCAGGCGCGCGGACGTGTCCCACATGCCCGCCAGCCTGGCAGCCAACGAGGTCTGAAGTTGTCCTCAGGTCGGCAACGCCAGGAAGGGGCGCGGGCTACTCGTCGCCGCCGGTGGGCTTCAGGTGACCCATGCGCCAGGTGGCGATGGCCAGCGTCACCAGCGTGATGACCGCCAGGCGCACGACCGCGCCCCAGCCGTTGGGCGTGCCCTCACGGAGCAGGCGCCACCCGCCCTCGTCTTCGGCCAGGCCCGCGTACACCTGCTGGGCCTCCCACATGGGGGAGATCTGGGCGATGCCGGACAGGTAGCCGCCCAGCAGCCGCTCGCCCAGGAACACCACCGCCAGCGCCCACACGGCCGAGCGCCGGGTGGTCGCTCCCAGCATCACGAACAGGCCGATGTACGCGGCCGATCCGGCCGCCCCGGCCACGGCCATGGCCCCGGCGCCGTCGGGGACGTCCGCGAGCACCGTGGCCAGCACCAGCGCCGGGACCAGGGTGACCAGGGCCACCAACCAGCCGCCGAGCCACCGGCCCACCACGATGGTCACGAAGCTCACGGGGGACAGCCAGGTGAACCCGAACGTGCCCGCCCGCAGGTCGGCGCCCATCACCGCGTCGCCCACCACCAGGCAGGTCAACGGCAGGACGAGCCCGAACAGCCCCAGCTCGGCCACGATCTCGAAGGCTCGCTGGGTGGTGGTGTCGGGCACCAGGGCGAGCAGCCCGAACATGATGGCCCCGAGGCA
>JBKPRV010000280.1:0-17012 GCA_046734715.1 Actinomycetota bacterium
GCGCCAGCATGGCCGGGATCTCGTGGCGCATGCAGGACCACACGCCGGTGAGGTTCACGGCCAGGGTCCGCTGCCAGTTCTCCGGCGTGCACTCGTGCGTCAGGGCGGGCACGCCCTCGATGCCTGCGTTGTTGAACGCCAGGTCCAGGCCCCCGAGCTCGTGCACGGTCCGGGCGACCATGGCCGCCACCTGGGCGTCGTCGCCGACGTCGGTCTCGACGAACAGGGCGGTGCCGCCTTTGTCGCGTATCTCCTGCGCCACCGCTTCGCCCCGCTCGCGGTCGCGGTCGGCCAGCACGACAGCCGCGCCCTCGGCCGCCAGCGCGCCCGCCGCGGCCCGTCCGATGCCGGCGCTGGCGCCGGTGACGATCGCAATCTTGCCCGTGAGCTCACTCATGGCCTCAGTGGGCGCACTGGCGCGGCGGTGCGGGTAGGGGACAAGGACGGGGCCTTTGGCCCTATGTGGCCGCCGGGCCGTCGTCGACGATGCCGGCATGGCGTTGACCGACCAGGACGCCGGCCACCGGTGGGTGGAGCAGCGCAGCGGACGGCGGCTGCGGGTCCGGCCGGTCGCTCCCGGCGACGTCGACGGCCTGGTGGCGCTGTACCGCACCCTGTCCGCCGAGGACCGCCACCTGCGCTTCTTCTCCGCCTTCGTCCCCGACCGGGACTTCTGCGAGCACCTCGCCACCGTCGAGGGCCGGGGCGGGTTCGGGGTAGTGGCCGTCGAGGACGGCGGCCGCATCGTGGGCGAGGCCAACTACGAGCGGCTGCCCGACGGCGACGGCGAGCTGGGGATGGCGGTCGCCCCCGACCGCCGCGGCGGCCTGGGGGCCTACTTACTCGACGCGCTGCTCGAGGCAGCGTCCGCCCGCGGCGTGCCCAACCTCGAGGCCGACGTGATGGTGACCAACACGCGCATGCTCGCGCTGCTGCGCGCCCGGGGCTACGCCAGCCTCCCGTCCGAGGACTGGGTCAGCCTGCGCCTCATAGTGAGGACGGCCGGTCCCACCCCGGTCTGGCCCGCCGGTGGCCCCGGCGAGCCCGACCCCACCCGCCCCCGTGTGCTGGTGGAAGCCCCCGGCGGCCGCTGGTCGGGCGCAACGGAGGGTCAGGACCGGGGGCTGGTGCTCATCAGCTGCTCCGGCCCTCGCGGCCCCCACCCGTCGTGCCCGGCGCTCGCCGGCCGGCCCTGCCCCCTGGCCGCGGAGGCCGACGCCATCGTGGTGGCCAACCTGCCCGAGGACGGCGACCACTGGCCCGCCCTCCTCGCCGCCCACGCCGCCCACCATCCGGGTGTCCCCGTCTGCGTCGAGCCCCGCGGCGGACCCCGGCTGGACGTCTCGCTGGTCGAGCGCGTCGCTCGCCTCCACCACCGCGACAACGGCCCGTAGACGCGGACGATGGCCGGGGCGTGGGTCCCGACCATCATCCGGACTGGAGTGCGCTCAGGTGGTGTGCCCGCGCACCAGATGGAAGATCCCGGCGATCACGAGGGCGGTCATCACCGCGGCGCCGGCGAAGGCGACCCAGGCTGCGATGGCGGCGATCTCGCCGACTCGGCCCCAGGCGAAGCTGGTGAGCAGGAGCCCCCGCAGCGTCTCACCCCGGAACAGGCTGTCCCGCTGGCCCTTGAGCTGGTTGGCGGTGGCCTGCAGCTCGGCGATCTCCTCGGGGCTGGCCCCACGCTCCTGGGCATCGGTGACGGCCTGGGCCGCGCCCCGGTCGTCGATCTCGGAGTAGGTCTTGCCGCCGGCGATGCCCTCCATGTGGGTGGCGATCAGGCTGGCGTAGGCCTCGGCCTCGGCGCCGGTCGTGACTTGCTGGTCGGCGTACTTCACGAGGTCGTCCCGGCCGTCGTCCCGCAGGCTGGCGGCGTCGGGGAACACGACGTTCTGCGACGAGAGCTCGTCGTGCACGTAGTCCTCGGCGAAGTTGGAGCCCCACATCAGCAGGCCGCCGGCCGCCGCGAACACGATCGCGGCGATGACGCCAAAGCCGATGAGGACTAGATCGATCGTCCGGCGCCGCAAGCGGACGCCGCCTCCATCGCCGTTGCCGGTGGTCGGTGGGCTGGGTGTGGTGGTCAGGTCTGTGACACTCATCGGAACCGCCTCCGTTCCTCGCCGGATCCCCCGACCCGGCTGCCTTCGACGGTAGGAACGGGCCCGGGGCGCCAGTAGGGCCGAAGGTCACGCCCGCCCTGGCCGTCGGGCCGAAGACGGGCGTGCGTTCAGGGGACGACCACCACCGGCCGGGTGGCGTGGTGGACGACGTGGTGGGTGACCGAGCCCAGCACGGCGCTGGCCACGGTCCCTAGGCCGCGAGTGCCGAGCACGATCAGGTCGGCGCCCTCGGCCGCGTCGAGGATGGCGGGCCCCGCCGGGCCCTGCACCACGACCGGCGTGGCCGGGACGGGCAGGTCGCCGAGGTCGGGCGCCGCCAGCGCCTCATCGATCTCCGAGCGGGCCGTCGACTCCAGGGCGTCGGCCACCACCGGGTAGCCGGCCACCGGCGCGGCCACCGGGTAGGGGACGTGCCAGGCGTGCACGACGTCGAGCCGGGCGTCGCGGCGGCGCGCCTCGTCCGCGGCCCAGAGCAGGGCGCGCCGGGAGCTCTCGGAGCCGTCGAAGCCGGCCACGATGCGGCTCACGGTGCACCGCTCGATGGGCGGGATCACGGCCATGGGCCGCTGGGTGTGGTGCAGCAGGTGCCGGCTCACCGAGCCGAGGCGCAGGCCGCGCAGTCCGCTGGTCCCGCACGCGCCGACCACGAGCAGCTCTGCGTAGTCGGCCGCCGCCAGCAGCGCGGTGGGCGCGTACGCATACGAGGCCCGTTGCTCGACGTCACGGGCCGCCTCCGAGCCGAGCGCCTGGTCCACGAAAGCGGCCAGCTCGGCGGTGGCCCGGGCGGTGGTGTAGCCGGCGTCGAAGGTGTGGTCGCCCCCGGCGTGGCCGGGCGGGATGAAGCCCCAGGCGTACAGGGCCAGCACCTGGCCGCCGCGGCGCTGGGCATCTGCGTAGGCCCAGCGGAGCGCGGCGGCCGAGTTCGGGGACCCGTCCACGCCGACGACGATGGACTTGGTCATGTCGCCTCCTACCGATCGAAGGCCACGCGCAGCACGGCGGCCTGCCACACCCGGCCGTCCTCGGCCGAGTGGGTCACGAGGACCAGCGCGCCGTACGGCTGGCTCGGGGCCATGTAGCTGATGCTCCCGGAGAAGGGCCGCATGACGTCGCCGCCACCGGTGAACACCCCGGTGCCGAGCGGCGCCCGGGTGCCGTCCTGGCGGATCTCGCCCTTGACGTTGCCTTCCCAGGCGAGGGCGCTGCCGGTGACGGTCAGGGGGTTGCCGATGACCTCGCCGGCCTCGGGTGAGGTCATGGTCACGTTCTCGGTGGCCGCGCCGATCACCCACCAGGAGCCGTCGGTGCCGAGCCGGCGGAGCATGACGGTGGTGGCGGGGCCGGTGCTCTTGGCCCGCACGACGACCTCGCCGGCGCGGTTGTCACCGGCGCGGTACGGACCGACGACGGGGTTGGTGAACCCCACGAAGTCGACGGCGAACGCACGGGCCGCCGCGACCGGGTCCAGGTAGCGCGGAGCACCCGCGGAGGGGAACACCGCGGTGGTGGTGTCCACCGCCGGCGGGACCGTGGTGGGTGCCGCGGTAGTCGGTGCGGTGGTGGGAGCGGCCGTGGTCGGGGGCGCCGTCGTCGGTGTCTCGGTGGTCCGCGGCGCCGTGGTCACGGTCGTGGTGGGTTCGGTGGAGGCGGTGTCGTCGCCGTCGTCGGGCCACGCGATCACGGCCACCAGCGCCGCGATGACGGCGATGACGGCGACGAGCGCGGCGACGAGCCAACGACGGTTGCGATCACGAGGGGACGCGGGGACCGCGTCCTCCGGGACCGCCTCGACCGGTTCGGACGGTGTGATCAGGCTCATGGTCGTACCTCTGGCCTGGCTGGGCGGGGCGGGAAAGCGGCCCCACACCTTCAGGATGCGCCCCGCGCTCGCGTCCGGGCAGGGCGCCTCGTCACCCGTCACCGGGGTCGTTCGTCCCTGGTTCGGGCGGCGGCGCTGCGCTCATCATCGGGCGTCGATTCCCGTCGAGGAGGTACGTCGTCATGCATGCGATAGAGGCAGCACGCAAGGCTCCCGCCAGCATCGCCGGTGAGCGGCCCATCACCGAGGCCGCGGCCCTGATGGACCTGCTCGCGGTGGGCGCCCTGGTCGTGGTCGAGCCCGACGGCCGGCCGGTCGGGATCGTGACCGACCGTGACCTCGTGGTGCGGGCGATGGCCAACCGGCTCAGCCCCGACGCCCGGGTCGACATGGTGATGTCGACCGACCTCGTCACCCTGGCCCCCGAGGCCGACCTGCGGGAGGCGTTCCGCGTCTTCGACGAGCACGCCATCCGGCGGCTGCCTCTCGTGGCCGACGACCGCCTCGTGGGCATGCTCACGGTGGACGATCTGGTGGTCGACGTGACGGCCGACCTGGCGCGGCTGGTCCGCCCGGTCACCGGCCAGGTGCTGTTCGGGCACGCGGAGCCGTCCTCGCCGGCGGTGACGAGCTAGGCACTCGCTATCAGCTCGCCTCCTCGAGGATGAGCAGCCCGTTGTGGGTGTTCGAGGTGGGGAGGTGGGTGGCGCGATAGACCTCGCGCACCCGGGGTCCGAGCGCGCCCCGCATGACCAGCCACATCACCAGCTCGATGCCCTCGGACCCGGCGTCGCGCAGGTAGTCGAGGTGGGGGATGGCCGCCACGGCCTCGGGGTCGTCCACCAGGTGGTCCAGGAACGCCGTGTCGAAGTCCACGTTGATGAACCCGGCCCGCTCGGACTGGAGCTGGTGTGACATGCCGCCGGTCCCGAACACGACCACCCGCTCGTCGCCCTCGTAGGCGTCCAGCGCCCGCCGCAGCGCCTGGCCCAGCCGGTAGCAGCGATGGCCGGTGGGCGGCGGGTACTGGACCACGTTCACGCACAGCGGGATCACCGCGCTCGGCCACGCCTCGGGCTGGCCGAACATCACCGACAGGGGCACGGTCAGCCCGTGGTCCACCGGCATCTCGTTGACCAGCGTGATGTCGAACTCGTCCAGGATCAGCGACTCGGCCAAGTGCCAGGCCAGCTCCGGGTGGCCCCGCACCACGGGCACGGGTCGCGGCCCGTAGCCCTCGTCGGCCGGCGGGAACTCGTCGGCCAGCCCGAGGGCGAACGTCGGGATGACCTCCAGCGAGAAGGCCGAGGCGTGATCGTTGTAGACCACGATGCAGACGTCGGGGTCGACCTCGGCGATCCAGCGGCGGGCGCGGTCCAGCTTGGCGAAGTAGGGCGCCCAGTAGGGCTCCTCCGTGCGGCCCTTGTCGATGGCCGCCCCCACCGCGGGCACGTGCGAGCAGCCGACACCGCCCGCCACCCGGGCCATCAATGCCCCTCGTGGGGTGACCGGCCGCCCGACAGCATCATCTCGGCGAACTCCTCGCGCGTCATCCCGGTCTGCGCACCGGCCAGGTCCTGGAAGGTCATGCCGTCGCACGCGGCCAGCTTGTACGTGTAGTAGACGTTGCCGCCCACCTCCAGCAGGCGTAGCCACCGGCGCCCCAGCACCGCCTCCCGCTGCTCGTCGTCCAGGCGGAAGCGGTCGAGGTAGGCGGCCTCGTCGGCCTTGAACGCCTCTCGATTGGCCGCGTTGTTGAGCGACATCAGGAACTTGTTGAGCGCGTATCCACGCCGGCTCTGCCGGCCGTCGAACACAATCGTGCCCGGGATGTCGTCGTAGTCACGGCGAGACGGCATCACGGCCGAGAGTATCCTGTTGACAGGATTGTTCACAATGATCTGCGACACACCGATCCAGTGGCCATGATCATCGACTGCCACGGCCATTACACGACCGCACCGCGCCAGCTGGGCGACTACCGCGAGGCCCAGCGCGCGGCGCTCGCCCGGGACCCGGACCACGTGGGCGAGAAGGGCACGGTCGCCATCACCGACGACGAGATCCGGGAGAGCCTGGAGGGCGCGCAGCTGCGCCTCCAGCGCGAGCGGGGAACCGACCTCACGCTGTTCTCGCCGCGGGCGTCGTGGATGGGCCACCACGAGGGCAACGCCCACACCAGCCGGTTCTGGAGCGAGCACTGCAACGAGCTGATCCGGCGGGTCTGCGACCTGTACCCCGGCAACTTCGCGCCCGTGTGCCAGCTCCCGCAGTCGCCCGGCGCCCCCATCGAGCCGTCGGTGCAGGAGCTGCGCCGCTGCGTGGAGGAGATGGGCTTCGTGGGCGCCAACCTCAACCCCGACCCGTCGGGCGGCTTCTGGGACGGCCCGCCGCTGCCCGACCGCTTCTGGTATCCGCTGTACGAGGCCCTGTGCGAGCTCGACGTCCCCGCCATGGTGCACGTGAGCGCCGCCTGCAACCCGAACTTCCACACGACCGGGTCGCACTACCTCGGGGCCGACACCACCGCGTTCATGCAGCTGCTGACCTCGGACCTGTTCGCCGACTTCCCCGACCTCCGGCTGGTCATCCCCCACGGCGGCGGGGCGGTGCCCTACCACTGGGGGCGGTTCCGCGGCCTGGCCCAGGACATGGGGCGGCCCCCGCTGGACGAGGCCCTGCTGGGCAACGTGTGGTTCGACACCTGCGTGTACCACCAGGCCGGCATCGACTGCCTGCTGACGGTGATCCCCGCCGACAACGTGCTGTTCGCGTCGGAGATGGTGGGCGCGGTACGGGGGATCGACCCCGAGACCGGCCACCACTACGACGACACCCGCCGCTACCTCGACGCCGCCGGGCTCGGCGACGAGGACCGGGCCAAGATCTACGAGGGCAACGCCCGCCGCGTGTATCCCCGCGTCGCGAAAGGGGCCACCCCATGACCGGTCGCCACGTGGTGGTCCGCACCATCGAGCGGCCCGACCCGCACGTCGTCTCGACCCTCGGCGGCCTCGGCACGGCCACGGTGCACGAGGCCATCGGCCGGCGGGGCTTCGCAGGCCCCGACCTGCGCCCCATCCAGCAGGGAACCCGCCTGGCCGGGCCGGCCGTGACCGTGTCCTGCCACCCGGGCGACAACCTCATGGTCCACGCCGCGGTCGAGGTGTGCGAGGCGGGCGACGTGCTGGTGGTGACCACCACTGCCCCGTCGACCCACGGCATGTTCGGCGAGCTGCTGGCCACCTCGCTCATGGCCCGGGGCGTGCACGCGCTAGTGATCGACGCGGGGGTGCGGGACACGGCCGAGCTGCGGGCCATGGGCTTCGCGGTGTGGGCGCGCCACGTCTCGTGCGAGGGCACGGTCAAGGCGAGCCCCGGGTCGGTGAACGTGCCGGTGGTGCTGGGCGGCGTGCTGGTCTCGCCCGGCGACGCGGTGTGCGCCGACGACGACGGCGTGGTGGTCGTGCCCGCGGGTGAGGCGGAGTGGGCGCTCGACCAGGCGCGCCGGCGGGTGGCCCGTGAGGACGCCACCCGGGCCCGCGTGGCCGCGGGCGAGCTGGGCGTCGACATCTACGGCCTGCGGGCCGTGCTGGCGGATCTGGGGGTGGAGGACGGCGGATGAAGGTGTGCGTGTTCGGGCTGGGCGAGGCCGGGTCGGCCATCGCCGCCGACCTGGTCGCCGGCGGCCTGGCGGTCGACGGCTACGACCCCGCCCCGGTGCCAACCCCGCCGGGCGTCTCGCGGCACGACGATCCCCGGGCTGCGGCCGAGGGCGCCGGGCTGGTCCTCGCCATCACCGGCGCGGCCGATGCCCCCGCAGCCCTGGCCCAGGCGCTCGACGCCATCCCCGCCGGCTCGGTGTACGCCGACCTGGCCACCGCCTCGGCCGGCCGCAAGCGGGACCTGGCCGCGCAGGCCGCGGCCTCGGGCCTCGGCTTCGCCGACGTGGCCCTCATGGCCCCGGTGGCCGGCCTCGGTTTGCGGACTCCCGCGCTGGTGTCCGGGCCCGCGGCCGGCAAGGTGGTCGCTTTGCTGGCGCCACTCGGCATGCCGGTCGAGCATGCCGGCGAGGAGGCGGGCGCCGCCGCCACCCGCAAGCTGCTGCGCAGCATCGTGGTCAAGGGCCTGACCGCGGTGGTGATGGAGTCGATGCGCGCCGCCGAGGCCGCCGGCCTGGGCCCCGAGACGTGGGACAACATCGTGGCCCAGCTCACCGCGGCCGACGAGGCATTCGTCCGGCGCCTGGTGGACGGCACCCCCCGCCACGCCGCCCGCCGGGTCCACGAGATGGAGGCCGCCGCCGCGCTGCTGGTCGAGCTGGGCGTCGAGCCGACCATGACCGCCGCCACCACCGAGCACCTGCGGGGCGTGGCGGGCGAGCTGCCGCTATGACGGCCGGGGCTCGAACGCCGCCCAGTGGCGCTACGACCGGGCACCCGCACCGGGCGGCAGGGCAGGTGGCGTCACTGCGGCCGGGGCTCGAACGCCTCCCAGTGGCGCAGGACGTCGATGACCGAGGCCAGGTGGTCGCGCATGGCCGCCTCGGCGGCGGGGCCGTCGGCGGCCGTGACCGCCGCCACGATGGCGCGGTGCTGGCCCAGCGACTCCTCGGCCCGGCCGGGGACCAGGGCCAGCCGGAACTGGTGATGGGCGGCCCGGTTGCGCAGGTTGGCCACGAGGTCGTCGGCCACCCGGTGGCGGGCGATGGTGCACAGCGATCCGTGCAGCCGGCGGTTGAGCTTGGAGTAGCTGAGGCTGTCGCCCTCCGCCACCGCCTCGGTCATGTCGGCGAGCAGGGCGCGGAGCTCCGCCCGCTCGGCCTCGCTGGCGCGCTCGGCTGCCAGCCGGGCGATCAGGCCCTCCAGCGCGGCGCGGGCCTGGGTGATCTCCACTGCCTCCGCCACGCTGATGCGGCGCACAGTGGCGCCCCGGTTGGCCTCCCGCTGCACCAGTCCCTCGGAGTCGAGCTCGACCAGCGCGGCCCGGATGGCGGCCCGTCCCACGCCGTAGCGCTCGCTCAGCTGGAGCTCGATCAGCCGCTCACCCGGCGGGAACGTGCCCGCCAGGATGTCGTCGCGCAGTCGGTCGGTCACTGGGGGTGCGATCGCCATCGGGTCCTCGACAGGGGTGACGGGACGGATCGTCAACAGTATTGTCTACAACACTCCGTCGCCAAGGGAGGGAGTGGGGTTGGGAATGGCCGAGCCCGTGAAGGTCGTCCTCGTGGGGGAGGGCGCCATCGCCGCCAAGCACGCCGGCGCGCTGTCCCGCGTCGACGGGGCCGCGCTCGTCGGGCTGGTCGGGGGCGAGGCCACGGCCACCGCGGCCTTCGCCGCCGAGCACGGCATCGCCCGCCACGGCTTGGACCTCGCGGCCGAGCTGGACCGGACGGACGTGGACGCCGTCATCCTCGCCAGCCCCACCCCGCTGCACGCGGCCCAGGCGCAGGCGGTGATGGACGCGGGCAAGCACGTGCTGGTCGAGATCCCCATGGCCGACAACCTGGCGGACGCGGAGGCGGTCGTCGCCGCCCAGCGCCGGGCGGGCGTTACGGCCATGGCGGCCCACACCCGCCGCTTCAACCCGAGCCACCAGTGGGTCCACCGCCGCATCGCCGCCGGCGACTTCGCCCTGCAGCACCTGGTGGTGACCACGTTCTTCTTCCGGCGCGAGAACAAGAACGCCCTGGGCCAGCCCCGCTCGTGGACCGACCACCTGCTGTGGCACCACGCCTGCCACACGGTCGACCTGTTCATCCACCAGACCGGCGAGGTGCCCTCCGTCGCCTGGGCCCAGCAGGGGCCCCCGCACCCCACGCTGGGCATCGCCATGGACATGACCGTCGGGCTGCGCTCCCCGTGCGGCGCGCTGTGCACGCTGGCGCTGTCGTTCAACAACGACGGGCCGCTCGGCACGACCTTCCGCTACATCGGTGACACCGGCACCTACGTGGCGGTCTACGACGACCTGGTCGACGGCGAGGACAAGCCGGTCGACCTGTCCGGCCTGGGGGTGGCCCAGGACGGCATCGAGAACCAGGACCGCGAGTTCGTGAGCGCCGTGCGCGAGGACCGTGAGCCCGCGGCGTCGGTGGCCCAGTGCCTGCCGGCGATGCAGGTCCTCGACCGGCTCGAACAGGAGCTCTGAGCCAAGAGGCTCATCCATACCAGAGGGGGAACAGATGAAGGGGCACTCAGCGTGGCGGGCCATCGCGCTCGTCGGCGCGATGGCACTCCTCGCCGCCGCATGCGGCGGGGACGATGACGACGGGGGTGACGAGGCGTCGCAGACGACCGAGGCGCCCTCCGAGGAGCTCACCAGCATCAAGGTGGGCGTGGTGCCGGTGGTGGACGTGGCGCCGCTCTACCTCGGCATCGACAAGGGGTTCTTCGAGGAGGAGGGCCTCGAGGTCGAGCCGGTCGTCGCCCAGGGTGGCGCCGCCATCATCCCCGCGGTGGTGGCCGGCGACCAGGAGATCGGCTTCTCCAACGTGGTCTCGCTGATGCTGGGACAGACCCAGGACCTGCCGGTGAAGATCATCTCGCAGGGGATCCAGGCCACCGACGACCCCGACAACGACACCGCGGCGATCGCGGTGAAGGGCGACAGCGACATCCAGGAGCCCGCCGACCTCGAGGGCAAGACCATCGCCATCAACACGCTCAACAACATCAGCCAGCTCACGGTCACCGCCGCGCTGGACAGCGAAGGCGTGGACACCTCGACGCTCCACTTCGTGGAGGTGCCGCTGCCCGACATGGTGGGCCAGCTGGAAGCCGGTCAGATCGACGCGGCCGGCCTGGTCGAGCCGTTCGTCACCACGGGCAAGAACGCCGGGCAGCGCATGATCATCTACGACCGCGTGGCCACCGAGCCCAAGATGACCATCGCCACCTACTTCACGTCCGACTCGTACCTGCAGGACAACCCCGACGTGGTCGAGGCGTTCGTGCGGGCCATCAACCGCTCGCTGGAGTACGCCACCGAGAACCCGGACGAGGCCCGCCAGGCCATCGCCAACTACACGCAGATCCCGCCCGACGTACTGGCCGACGTCGTCCTGCCGCTGTGGCAGACCGACCTCAACCAGGCGTCCATCGAGAACACGGCAGAGCTCATGGTCGACCAGGGCATCGCCGAGTCCGAGCCCGACGTCAACGCGCTCATCGCCGACACCGGAGGTTGATCCCATGGCGCCCCGCACCGCACCACCGTTCCGTGCCGACCACGTCGGCAGCCTGCTGCGCCCACCGGAGGTGCATCAGGCCCGGGACGACGCCGCGGCCGGGCGGATCACCGCCGAGGAGCTGCGCGCGGTCGAGGACCGTGCCATCGCCGACGTCGTCCGCATGCAGGAGGACGTTGGGCTCCAGTCCGCCACCGACGGCGAGTTCCGGCGCGCGTCGTGGCACATGGACTTCATCTACCGGCTCGGCGGGGTCCATCCCGGCGACGACAAGCTGCGGGTCGCGTTCCGCGACGACCAGGGCGAGCTGTCCTTCGAGGCACCCGCCCTGGTCGTCGACCAGCGGATCAACCTGCGGGAGCCGATCTTCGCCGCCGACTTCGCGGCGCTGCGGGGGATGGTCACCACGGCCACGCCGAAGCTGACCATCCCGTCGCCGAGCATGGTCCACTACCGCGGCGGACCTGCCGCCCTCGACCCGAACGTGTACCCCGACATCGACCTGTTCTGGGACGACCTGAGCGGGGCCTATGCCGACCAGGTGGCGGCGATGGCGGCCATGGGCTGCACTTACCTGCAGTTCGACGACACCAGCCTCGCCTACCTCAACGACCCCGCCCAGCGGGCCATCCTGACGGCCCGGGGCGACGACGCCGAGCACCAGCACCTGCGCTACATCCGCCAGATCAACGCCGCCCTGGCGGACCGGCCCGAGGGCCTTCGGGTCACCACCCACATGTGCCGCGGCAACTACCAGTCCTCGTGGGCCGCCGAGGGCAGCTACGACTTCGTGGCCGAGGCGCTGTTCGGCGAGCTGGCGGTGGACGGCTTCTTCCTGGAGTACGACGACGCCCGCTCCGGCGGCTTCGAGCCCCTGCGCTTCGTGCCTCCCGGCAAGCAGGTGGTCCTGGGCCTGGTCACCACCAAGAAGCCCCAGCTCGAGTCCAAGGACACCCTCAAGCGGCGCATCGACGAGGCGTCGCGCTACGTCGATCTCGACCAGCTGTGCCTGTCGCCCCAGTGCGGCTTCTCCTCCACGGTGGAGGGGAACAAGATCACCTACGACGACCAGGTGGCCAAGCTCCGCCTCATCGTCGAGACCGCCCAGGAGGTCTGGGGCTAGGCCGCGCATGGCCCGCGCTACCGGCAGGTCCTCGAGCGGCCCTGCGTCGGAACCGGTGCCGAGCTGCTGGACGTGGGCTGCGGGGCCGGTCGGTTCTGCCGCATCGCGGCCGATCGACGTGCGCGGGTCTCGGGGATCGACGCCACCGCCCCGTTCATCCAGATACCGCTACCTCGTCGCCACCAGCTGACGGACTCGCGAGGTCCGGCCGTGCGATCGGCTGCCGGAGCGATCGTGGCGGCTACGTGAAGTACAGGCGCTCGGGGTTTTCGACCAGAATCCGGTTCCGCATCGTCTCGTCGGGGGCGAAGGCGGCCAGGAGGTCGACGAGGTCGCCGTCGTCGGGCATGTGGCGGACGTTGGGGTGGGGCCAGTCGGTGCCCCACAGCATGCGGTCGGGGGCGGCGTCGATGAGCGCCTGGGCGAGGGGGACGACGTCGTCGTACGGCGGGGGGCCGCCGGCGGTCAGGCGCTCGGCGCCCGAGAGCTTGACCCAGCAGCGGTCGTCCTGGAGGAGCAGGCCCAGCAGGGCGCGGAACGGCTCCTGGTCCAGGCCGGCCGTGGCGTCCACCCGGCCCATGTGGTCGATGATGTACGGGCACGGCAGCAGCGCCAGCAGCGGGGCGTAGCCGGCGATGTCGGCGGCGTCGAGGTGGAGGTCGAGGTGCCAGCCGCGCGCCGAGGCGCGGGCCACGATGCGTTCGAGGGCGTAGGCGTCGGGGGCGCCGCCCAGGTGGGCCACGAAGTTGACCCGGGTGCCCCGCACGCCGGCTTCGTGCAGCTCGTCCAGCTCGGCGTCGGTGGTGGCCTCGCCGATCATGGCCACGCCCGCATAGCGCCCGCCGCCGCGCCGCAGCGCGTCCAGCAGGGCGGCGTGGTCGCGGCCGTGGCAGCTGGCCTGCACGATGACGGCCCGGTCCAGCCCGAGGCCGGCGTGGAGCCGCGCCAGGTCGTCGACCCCGGCGTCCGGCGGGGTGTAGCGACGCTCGGGGGCGAACGGGAAGCGCTCGGCGGGGCCGAACACGTGGCAGTGGGCGTCGCATGCGCCCGGGGGCGGATCGAAGGCGGTGGGCGGGTGCGGGTCGGGGTCCGGCGGCGGGATGGTGGTCAACGGGGGAACACCATCCCGTCCATGAGCTTGCGGGCCGTGCGGACGATCCCCGCCCGCTCCACCACCGGCCCGCCATCTCCCGTTCCCGGGGCCAGCACCACCGCGGCGTCGAACGTGCCGGTGGGGTGCTCGATCGTCACCGTGTCGCTCCCGTCGAGCCGGGCCACCTCGGCGGCCGGGCCCTCGGGCAACAGGGCGGCGGTGGCCACGCTCACCGCCCCCAGCACGCCGATGGCCTCGTGGCAGCGGTGGGGGATGAACGTGCGGGTGGACAAGCTCCCTGTGGTGGCGCCCGTGTCCCGGGGCGGCGCCACCAGCGTGAGCTTGGGCACAGTGGCGCTCCGCACGTCGCCCAGGCCCATGAGCGGCCCGGCCGCCACCCGGACCTGATCGAGCGTGGTCCGCAGGCCCTCGTTCGCCTCCAGCTCGGCACAGGTCTCGTAGCCTGTGACCCCGAGGTCGGCCGCCCGCAGGACCACGACCGGCATGCCGTTGTCGACCAGCGTCACCGTCAGGCCCGCCACCTCGTCGGTGACGTGACCGGTGGGCAGCAGCGCGCCGCAGGACGATCCGGCCACGCCCTCGAAGTCGAGCCGGATGGGGGCGCCGGTGCCGGGCACCCCCGAGATGGCGGTGTCGCCGTCGTAGCGGGGCCGGCCGTCGCAGACCGCCATGGTGGCGGTGGCCATCCCGCCGGTGTTGAGCATGCGGATGCGGATGGCGATGACGTCCGCAACGTCCGCGGGCGCCGCCACCAGGCCCCGCTCCAGCGCGAACGGGCCCACCCCGGCGAGCAGGTTGCCGCAGTTCTGGCGGTCGGACACGACGGCCTCGTCCACCGCCACCTGCAGGAAGTGGTAGTCGACGTCGGCCCCGCCGGTCCCCGGGCTCACCACCGCCACCTTGCTGGTCAGCGGGTGGGCGCCGCCCATGCCGTCGATCTGCCGGGCGTCGGGCGAGCCCATCACCGCCAGCAACAGCGCGTCGCGGTCGGCGGCCTGGTCGGGCAGGTCATCCGCCAGGAAATACAGCCCTTTCGACGTCCCGCCCCGCATGACCATGCATCGGATACCGTCGGACACGGGCGCCATACTGATCCATGTCGACATAATTGTCGACAATCGGTAGGGCTTCAGGGGGGAGCCAGCGATGCCCTTTCAGTTTCGGCGCCAGGCGGAAGCCATCGTGCTGCCCGTGCTCGGCGTCGCCGTGGTGCTGGCGGCGTTCGAGCTGGCGCCGCGGGTCGGGATCCTGCCCCGGGCCACCTTCCCCCCGCTGAGCGAGAGTGCCCGCGCCCTGGGGGACCTGGTGAGGACGGGCGACCTCTGGCAGCCGTTGCTCGACACCCTCGACTCGTGGGTGCGGGCCGTGGTCATCGCCACCCTGATCGGCGTGCCGCTGGGTCTGGCCATCGGAGCGAGCCGGTGGGGCAGGCTGCTGACCGGGCTCACCATCGACTTCCTGCGCCCGATCCCGTCGGTGGCGCTCATCCCCATCCTCGTGCTCGTGTACGGGACCAGCCCGACGCTCAAGGTCACGCTGGCGGTGTTCGGGGCCACGTTCCCGCTGGTGTTCCAGGCGTCCTACGGCATGACCGACGTCGACCCCGTGGCCAAGGACACGGCCCGGGCCTTCAGGATCGGGCCGTTCACCCGGCTTTGGCGCATCGTGCTGCCCAGCTGTGCGCCGTACCTGGCGACGGGCCTGCGCATCTCGGCCTCGATCGCGCTGATCCTGGTGGTGACGGGCGAGTACGTCGTGGGCCTGCCCGGCCTGGGCCGGGAAGTGCTGATCGCCCAGTCCAGCGCCGCCTATGACCGCATGTACGCCCTGATCATGGCGGCCGGGCTGCTGGGCGTGGCCGTCAACCTGGCCTTCGCCGCGGTCGAGCGCCGGGTCCTGTTCTGGCACCCGAGCCAGCGGGAGGCGGCCGCATGATCCGCTCCCGCCTCGGACGGGTGGCGCTGCAGCTGGCGCTGCCGATCGCGCTGGTGGCGCTGTGGTGGTGGACGTCGTCGGGCAGCACCCAGGTGTTCTTCCCGCCGCTGTCGCGCATCGTGGACAGCCTCCAGGACGACTGGCTGTTCGAGCAGGTGGGCAGCGACCTGGTGCCCAGCCTCACCCGCTTCACGGTCGGCTACGCGCTGGCGGTGGGGACCGGCGTCGCGCTGGGCGTGCTCATCGGGCTCGCGCCCCGGGTGCGGCGGGCGAGCCTGCCGGTGATCGAGTTCCTGCGCTCGATCCCGCCGCCGCTGATGCTGCCGTTCGTGCTGGTGGTCATCGGCATCGGCGACGACTCCAAGATCGCGCTGATCGTGGTGGGCGCGGTGTGGCCGGTCCTGCTCAACACCATCGACGGCGTGCGGGGCGTCGACCCGCTGATGCTGGACATGGCCCGGAGCTTCGGCCTGGGCCGCGGCCGCCGCATCGGGCGGGTGGTGCTGCCCGCCGCCAGCCCCAAGATCGTGGCCGGGATGCGCACCGCGCTGTCGATCGGGCTGATCCTCATGATCATCAGCGAGATGCAGGCCAGCACCAACGGGCTGGGGTTCCGGGTGCTGAGCGCCCAGCGTTCGTTCGACTCGGCCGGCACCTACGCCGGCGTCATCGTGATCGGGGTGGTCGGCCTGGTGGTGAACTTCGGCTTCCTGGTGGCAGAGGCCCGCATCATGCGCTGGCACCGCGGCGCCCAAAGGGTGGTGGAGGCATGACCGTCCTCGACATCGACCGGGTCTCCAAGACGTACGGCGCGGGCGACGACGCCGTCACCGCCATCGACGAGATCAGCTTCACCGCCGAGCCCGGTGAGCTGCTCTGCATCGTCGGACCGTCCGGCTGCGGCAAGACCACGCTGCTGCGCTGCATCTCCGGCCTCATGGCCCCCACGTCCGGCGCCGTCCACCTGGACGACCGCACGGTGACGGCCCCGCCGCGGGCCATGGCCCCGGTGTTCCAGGACTACAGCCGCTCGCTGCTGCCGTGGATGGACATCCACCACAACGTGACCCTGCCGCTCAAGGCCGCCCGGATGCCCCGCGCCGAGCGGGAGGCGCTGGCCAGCGACGCCCTCGCCTCGGTCGGCCTGGGCGCCCACGGCCGCAAGTACCCGTGGCAGCTCTCGGGCGGCATGCAGCAACGGGCCGCCATCGCCCGCGCCCTGGCCTACCAGCCCGAGATCCTGCTGCTCGACGAGCCGTTCGCCTCGGTGGACGCCCAGACCCGCGCCGACCTGGAGGACCTGCTGCTCCAGGTGTGGGGCCGCACCCACCTCACGGTCCTGCTGGTGACCCACGACATCGACGAGGCGGTCTACCTCGCTGACCGCATCCTGGTCCTCTCGGCCGCACCTACCCGGGTCCGCAAGACCATCACGGTCGACCTCCCCCGCCCCCGCGACCAGATCGCCACCAAGGAGCTGCCCGAGTTCGCCCACCTCCGGGCCTCGGTCTTCGCCCTCATCAAAGCCGAGAGCGGCTCGGCCCCACCCACTGACGCCGCCACTCCCGACGGCTGAGCGGCCACCCGAGGCCATCAGGACAAGCGGATCGCCACACAGCGCGACCGGGCGGCCCTAGTGATGGCTGTCCAGGCCTAGCGGTCGGGCCGCGGGCCCATCCTGGCGATGATGTCGGCCCACTCGGGGT
>JBKPRV010000281.1:0-2861 GCA_046734715.1 Actinomycetota bacterium
GGCGAGGCCCGCGGCGGCGCCGATCACCCCGGCGGTGGCCAGGCCGGCCAGGTCGGGCGTCCGGCCGCCGGCGGGCACGGGCTCAGCGCTCACGCCAGGACGTCGACGACGAGGGCGTTCGGGGCGTCGGGCAGCAGCACGCGCATGGCTCCATCCTTTCAGCCGGCGCGCTCGCCGCCACCAGACGGTCGGGTCCCGAGCGCGACCGGCCGGGTGGGTCCCACCGTGGTCCAGCGAGCGACGGTGTCGGTGTGCCAGGCTGCCGTCCCCCGCGGCGGACGGACCGGCCGGAGCATGGGGGCCGGCCACACGAGGAGTGCGCCATGCCGGATGCCGACGGCGACATCGAGGCCCGAGCCTGGGTGGTCACCGCCCACGGCGACCCGACGGTGGTGATGGAGCAGCAGACGATCTCCGTGCCCGCGCCGGGGCCGAACCAGGTTCGGGTCGCGTCGCGGGCGTTCTGCCTCAACTTCAACGACATCGACATCATCCGCGGTCGCTACGCCACGTTGATGCTCGAGCCGCCGTTCACGCCGGGCATGGAGGCGGTCGGCACCGTCGAGAGCGCCGGGCCCGGTGCCGAGCACCTGCTCGGCCGGCGCATCGTCGGCATCCCCGTGATGGCGCACGGCGGCTACGCCTCCCACGTCGTGGTCGATGCCGCCACCGCCCTCGAGCTACCGGGCTGGGTGGACGACGCCGACGGCGCCGCCCTCCACTACCCGTTCCACCTCGGCTGGTTCGCCCTGCACGAGCGGGCGCGGCTGCAGCCGGGCGAAACGCTGCTCGTGCACGCAGCCGCCGGCGGCACCGGCTCGGGGGCGGTGCAGATCGGCAAGGCGCTCGGCGCCACGGTGATCGCCACCGCCGGCAGCGACGAGAAGCTCGCCTACTGCCGCGAGCTCGGAGCCGACTTCGCCCTCAGCTACCGCACCACCGACTTCGTGCAGGCGGTCGACGAGATCACCTACGGACACGGGGTGGACGTCGCGTTCGACGCCGTCGGCGGCGACGTGACGCTGCAGACGTTCCGCTGCATGGGCTTCAACGGCCGCCACCTCATCGCCGGGTTCAGCGAGGGCATCGAGCTCGAGGACGCCCCTTACCTCACCCCGCGCCCGTTCGCCTACGGCAACTTCTCGCTGTGCGGGGTGTGCCTCGTGTACGTCAACGACCCGGTCGGCGTCCGTCGCACGCTGGGCTTCAACTGGCCCTCCCGCGCCGAGGGCCAGCGGGCCCACACGACGATCCTCGAGCTACTGCGCACCGCGCGGATCCGCACGGCCATCGGCCGCCGCCTCACCTTCGACGAGCTACCGGCCGCCCTCGAGTCGATGGAACGACGCGAGACCATGGGCCGCCTGGTGGTCGTCCACTGAGCCCCGCCACCCCAACCTCAGCCCGCCCCTGCGCTTCCGTCCCACCGAAAGTCGCCCGGCGCCGTCGATCCCGTGTGCCATCGTCGCGCGGGTGAGGGTCGTCTGGATCGAGGAGGGAGGCGGCGCGACCTGCGCCGAGCTCCTGGCGACTGTGCCGCACTGGTTCGGCATCGCCGAGGCGAACGAGGACTACCGGCGCGTCGCCGATCGGTGCCCGACTCTCGTCGCCATGGACGATGGGCAAGCGGTCGGCTTCCTCACCATCGTCCGCCACTCCTCACACGCCGCGGAGCTACACGTCATGGCAGTTCGTCCCGAACTCCATCGGAAGGGGACCGGTCGAACACTGGTCAGCGTGGCCGACGAGCGGCTGCGTTCGGAGGGAGTGGAATACCTGCAGGTGAAGACGCTCTCGGCCTCGGCCGGCGACCAGCCCTATCTCGGAACCCTGGCTTTCTACACGGCGCTCGGGTTCCGAGTCCTCGAAGAGATGCCGTCGCTCTGGGACGCGGGCAACCCCGCGGTCCTCCTGATCAAGCGCTTGTGAGCATGCGGGCGCGTCAGCCCTTGAGTGCGCCGGACGCCAGCCCGCGCACGATCTGGCGCTCGGCGATGACGTAGAACACCAGCGCCGGGACCATCGACAGCGACGTGAAGGCCAGCACCCGGGCGGTGTCCGACGAGTACTGCGTGGAGAAGTTGGTCACCCCGAGCGGCAGGGTCCACATGTGCGGGTCGCTGAGCACCACCAAGGGGAGCAGGAAGGCGTTCCAGCTGGACACGATGGCGAGCACCGACACGGTGGCGAGGACCGGACGAGACAGCGGGAGCGCGATCTTGTAGAAGAACCGGAAGGGCCCGCACCCGTCGAGGGCCGCCGCCTCCTCCAGCTCGGCGGGGATGGCGCGGAAGAACGGGCGCAGCACGATGATCGACGTGGGCAGGGCGAAGGCCGCCTGCGGGAGCGCGACACCGAGGGGGTTGTTGAGCAGGTCGACGCTTCGCAGCGAGATGAACAGGGGCAGGACCGCGACCGTCAGCGGGAACAGCAGGCCGACGGTGAACAGCGCGTACACGGCCTCCCGCCCCGCGAACTCGAACCGTGCCAGCGCGAAGGCCGCCAGGGACGCGCACGGGACGACGACGGCCATCGTGACCGCGGCCACCAGCACGCTGTTGCGGAGCTGGCGCCAGAACGTGGCCGACCCGAGGATCTCGCGGTAGTTGTCGAACACCCACGGCCGCGGCAGGGCGACGGGGTCCGCCGAGATCTGGCCGGTCGTGCGGAACCCGCCCAGCGCGGCGTAGATCACCGGGACGACGACGACCGCCAGGACACCGAGCGCCACGGCGTAGCGGACCGACCGCGCCACCCGCCGCCGGGCCACGTGCCGCCGCGGGCGGATCGCCGTCGCCATCGTCAGCGCTCCCCCATCGCCGTCAGCGCGCCGGCCACGTCGCGGCGCAGGACGAAGCGTT
>JBKPRV010000282.1:0-5359 GCA_046734715.1 Actinomycetota bacterium
CAGGTTGAGGTGGGCATGCCGCGGAGGTAGGCGGGGGCGGACTGTCGGCCTCGGGTCTCCATGGGTCGCTCCTTGGTGGGGATGTCGATGTCGATGAACTCGCCGGGCTCGAACCCGGTCGGCTGCAGGTCGGGGTTGGGGAGGTACTTGCTCATGACGGGGGCCCGCTGGGCGCGAAAGGGCTTCGGATGATGGCGAGCACCACATGGCCGTCGTACGGGATGGTCCCGACGAGCCCCCAGTGGCGGTCGGTGAGCTCGATCGGCCCGAGGTCGACGACGGCCTCGGGCCAAGTCCGGTCGATGTCGGAGATGACGGCCATGGCGTCCTTCCTTGCTGGCATGGCCAGCGTCGCGCCCGCCGCTCAGGCATCGCCTCCGTGGAAGTCCCTAGTGGGTTCCCGCGCCGGTCCGGGGCGAGGGGCGCCTACCGGGGATCGCGCCCGGGATTCCCACGGATGCGACGCCTGGGCTTCGACTGCCACGGAGAGTTCGCCGTCTGGCTGTACCAGCAGCGCTTCCACAGCCCGGCCGCCCGCCGGGCGCTCGCCACCGAGCTCCACGGCCAGCACAGCGTCTACTGGACGACGGGCCACATGGCCGAGCCCAAGGCGGTCCTGCTCGATCCCGCTCTCCTGCGCCGCGGCCGCCGGTCCCTCCCGTAGGACCCCAGGCGCCAAGCTGCGGGAACATTTCGCAGTCATAACCGGCAGGCCGCCACCCTCAGCGCAGCTCAGCAAGGCCGTGGGTGATCACCGTGGCTCCGGCGCACTCGGCCTCGAAGCCGTAGCACCCCGATCCGGCGTCGTAGAGGCTGACGCGGAGCGTCTCGCCCAGGGGCACCGGGGAGGCGAAGCGGACGGCGACCCGGCGGACGCGCTCCGGGTCGCCGCCGGCGACCTGCTCGACCACGCCCTGGGCGCACAGGGCCATCGTGCACAGGCCGTGGAGGAACGGCCGGTCGAACCCGCTGCGGCGGGCCGCCTCGACGTCGAAGTGGTGGGGCGACCAGTCGCCGGACGCCTCGGCGTAGCGGCGGGCCATGCCCTCGTCGACCGCCATCTCGGCCGAGCCCACCGGGCGGGCCCGGGCCGCATCCTCGAGGGCGTGTGAGGGTGCGGGGTCGCCGGTCGGGTCGCAGGTGACGCCCAGGTACACGGTCGTCCACCACTGCTCGGCCACGGTCTCGCCGGCCTCGTCGACCGTGGTGTAGCGCAGGGTGACCAGCGCGTTCCGGCCCGCGGGCCGGGCGCCGTGGGCCTCGACCCATGTGCGCAGCGGCTCGCCCGGCACGATCGGCCGGTGGAGCGCGACGTCGTGCTCGCCGTGGACGCCGCCGGCCGCTTCCTGCTGCAGCCACGCCGGCACCGCCACCGTCCGCGCCGCGTTCTGCGCTTCCCAGATCTGGGTCACGATCGCCACCGGCGCGTAACGGCGCGCCAGTTCGGCGTCCACGCAGGCTCCGAACGGTCCGACTCGGGTGCCGAGCACCACCCCGGGGCCGGTCATCGGATCAGGCGATGCCCGCGGCCTCCCGGGCGCGCCGCCGGGCCGGCTCGAGGTCGAAGGCGTCGAGGGTCGCCATGCGCTGGGCGTGCATCCCGCCGTCGACAACCTGGTTGGTCACCTTGTCCCACCCCCCGAATGTGTCGGCGAAGAGGTCGCGGATCACGTGGAAGATGCGCGTGCGGTCCTCGCCGCGCACCTCGCTCATCGTGCGCATGTACTTGCGCAGCTGCTCACCGACGACCGGGTGCTCGAGGTCGGCGATGGTCGGGGCGGTGACCACCGCGCCCCCGGCCACGTCGTGGAGGTAGTGGGTCATGTCGCTGTACAGCTGGCTGCCGTAGGACTTGGTCGCGCACAGGTACGCGTCGTCCGGGCAGACCATGCCGCCCGGCCCCACCTGGGCGTTGCCCAGCGCCGCGTCCCAGCCAGCCCGGCACATCTTGGCGTAGACCGCGATGGAGGAGAGCTTGTCCCGGACGTGAGGGACTGCGGTGATGGCGTTCATCTCGGAGATGACCTGGGCGAGCCCCATGATCAGCTCGGCCCGGTCGGCCTGCTCGGCGACGGCCCGGGCCCGCTCCCAGAGCCTCAGGGTCTCGCGGAAGGCCTCGGCGCCGCGGAAGACCCGCTCGGGGGGCACGACCACACCGTCGAACACCACCAGGCCTTCGGAGATGGTGCTGGAGCGGCTGACCGGGAAGTGCCGGTCGTCGCCGGCCCGGGGCGCCGGGCTGTGGGCCAGGATGCGCACGCCCTCGGTGGCGACCGGCACGGCGCACGCGACGTCGCCCACCAGCACGAGCAGCTCGTGGACCACGGCCGCTCCGAGCACGTGCTGCTTGCCGCCGCGGAGCACGACCGTGCCGTCGCTGCGAGTCGCGGCCTCCACGCCCTTGGCGGTGTCGTCCACCGCGGCCGCCATCCGCGCGTCGCGCCGGACGATCTCGTCGGCGAGCGATCGCAGCTCCGGCGACAGCGTCGTCAGGGCGAAGCACCCGGCCGTGGTGGTGGCGGTGCGGTCGGCGCCCACCAGGAAGTCCATCTGGTCGCTCAGCTCGTCCCGCGTCATCGGCACCCGGAACATCGGGTTGAGCTCGCCCACGTAGCGGTCGTAGGTGGAGGCCACCCACGCCACCGACTTGGCGAGCAGCGGGTCGGCGGTCACGTCGGGGACGCGGCGCCCCTCCAGCCAGACCGCCCTCCCGTCGCACAAGGACTCCCGGTAGGCGTCGCCGGTGATCACAGGCCGACCGCCTTCCGGGCCAGCTCCTTGGCGTTGGCCAGGTCGTAGTGCCGCAGGGTCACGAGGCGCTGTGCGTACTGGCCGCCGCCGGCCAGTGACTCGGTGACGGCGATCCACCCGCCGTAGGTGTCGGCGGTGAGATCGCGCACGTAGTGGAGCAGCTTCAGCCGTTCCGCCGCCGTCCACCCACCCTCACCGATGAGGTGCTCCCGGACGTCGGCGCCGATCTCGTCGCTGTCGTGGTCGGCCATGGTCGGCGCCTCGACGAGGAGGGCGCCGGCGATGTCGTGGAGGATGTCCACCATCCGCCCGTGCAGCTCGGCGTTGTAGAACTTCGACGCGCTGACGTAGAGCGACGCGGGCGACAGCGTGCCGTCCTCGTTGGTCTTGGCGTTGGCCATGGCCGCCTCCCAGCCGGCGCGGCACATGGTGGCGTAGATCGCCAGCTCCGACAGCCGGTCGCGGACGTCGGTCCGGTCCGCGGCGCCGTTCATCTCCGCCAGGAGGGATGCGAGGCCGACGAGGCGGTCGGCGCTGCTGCCGCTGTAGGCCACCGCATTCGACCGCTCCCACAGCCCGAGAGCATGGGCCAGCGACGCCGCATGCGAGGTCTCGCCGTCGAGGAAGACCCGCTCGTTGGGGACGAACACGTCGTCGAACACGAGCAGCCCTTCCGGCATGTTCGTGCGGCTGCTGATCGGGAAGTGGCGCACGTCCTCGCCGCGCGGCGCGTTGGTGGTGTTGACGATGTGCAGGCCCTCGGCGTTGGTGGGGACGGAGCAGGCGACGGCGTAGTCCTCCTCCCCCGGCTTCATGCTCTTGGTGGGGAGGACGACCTGCTCGTGCACCAGCGGCGCGCCGGTGATGTGGAGCTTCGCGCCCCGGATCACGATGCCGTCGGCCTGCCGGTCGACGACGCGCACGTACGCGTCGGGGTCGTCCTGCTGCGAGGGCCGCTTGCGGCGATGGCCCTTGGCGTCGGTGATCGCCTCGGAGCACCGCACGTCCTGCTGCCGGCACCACTCGAAGAAGGCGTAGATGCGCTCGCGGTACTCGGGCCGCAGCTTGCCCAGCTCGGGCGCCACGTCGACGAGGGCCATGCAGGCCGCGGTGGTGCCGGCGGTGATGTCGCTCTGGCCGAGGGCCTTGACCCGGCGGTCCATGTCCTCGCGCGACCGCGGGATCGTGTACATCGGGTGGTACGCGTCCGGCGCGGGGTCGTAGAAGCGGTCGTAGGTGCCCGCGACCGACGCCACCGCGGTGCGCAGCAGCGGGTGCTCCCCCGGGTCCCCGATCAGCTCCCCGTCGATGTAGCAGCGGCGCCCGTCCTGCAACGACGCCCGGTACTGCTCACCCGTCATCATCGGCATTGGGTCCCCCTCCTGCTCTGTCGGCTGGACTCGGCCGGACCAGCATGAGGAGGTCCCACTCGAGCTCGGGGACCCTCCGGCCGCTGGCGGCCATCACGATGCTGCGGAACCGTCCGTCGAGGTGGGCGGCGGACTGGCTGGCGAGCCCCAACGCCCAGCGCAGGGTGCCCAGGACCTTCCACCAGGTGAAGCGCTCCTCGTCGAAGCTCCCGCCCGCCGCCTCGTAGCCGGCGACGAACGGCTCCCGGCCGGCGAAGCCGCCGATCTCGCGGGCGTCTTCCTTGAACCGCCACATCCGCAGCGCGGGCCAGGCGAGGTCCTGCATGGGATCGCCGTGGCGCACGGTCCCCTCCCAGTCGAGGACCGCCTCCAGTCCCCTCGCGCTGACCAGGATGTTGCCGTTGCGGGCGTCGGTGTGGACGATGGTCCGGCGCGAGGGCGCGGACGGCAGGTGACGCTCGAGCCACCGGATCCCGTACGCCAGGGCCGGGCGGGGCAGCGGCAGGTCCGCCACCATCCGATCGGCGCCCACCAGCGCGGTCTCCGCCGGATTCTCCGAGCGGTCGTCCATCAGGTTCTCGGGAGCCCGAGCCGGGTCGATCGAGTGGATCCGGGCCAGCGCCTCACCCAGCTGCCCGGCCACCCGCTCCCCGATCCCTTCGGCCTCCACCAGCCGCAACACCCGCCGGGGCACGGACTCGCCGTCGACCCGGTCGGACACGAAGAACGGGCCGCCGACGAAGCTCGGATCGGTGCACACCGCGTGGATGTGCGGCACCGGCACGCCGTGCTCCTCGGCCAGGTTCCGGATGGCGGCCTCGGCCGTGATCGGGTTGAGCTCGATGGCGGCCGTCGGCAGGATCGTCGCCACCAGGCGCAGGGAGTGACTCGGGCCGTCGGCGTCGAACAGCACGTTGCCGCGGCGGGCGCCGGCCGAGGATGCGGCCAGCCCCCTGACCTTGACCGGCTCGTCGTAGTGCTCGGTGAGGAACCGCGAGAGGCCCTCGGTCAGATCGATGCTCAGGGCCCCTCCCAGGCGTCGTGACCCGGCTTGGCGATGGCGAGGTCCTCGCGGCAGATCGCCACCAGGGCGTCCCAGGCGCTGCGCTGGAAGTCGGGATCGTCGTCGGTCTTGATGCGCTGCGCGAGCTGCCGGGACAGCTCGACGGTGTCCGCGCTGCCGGCCGTGCCGGCCAGCGCCGCCAGCCGCTCGCGCTCCCGCGCCGTGCCCGCGGGAC
>JBKPRV010000283.1:0-7516 GCA_046734715.1 Actinomycetota bacterium
TGCTGCTGGACGAGCTGTCGATGGGGCTGGCGCCGATCGTGGTCCAGCGGCTGTACGAGATCGTGGCCCAGGTGGCGCGCGAGGGCATCTCGATCCTGGTGGTGGAGCAGTTCGCCCAGGCCGTGCTCGGCATCGCCGACCAGGCGGCCATCATGGTGAACGGCGAGATCACCCGAGCCGGGCCGCCCTCCGAGCTGGGGGCCGAGCTGTCGACTGCGTACCTGGGAGGATGAGGAGCAGGCCATGAACGATCGCATGGAGCGCCTGAAGGCCGACGCGGCGCAGGTCAACGCGGGCCGCCGGCCCGCGCGGGACACATGGTGGCAGGCCGCGGGCGCGGTGGCCATGGGCGCGGGCGTGGTGGTCGCCCTCATCGCCTATCAGCTGTCGCTGAACAAGAGCGATCCCCGGGACATCAGCTCGCTCGGCATCCTGGCGGTGTCGATGCTGGCCCTGTCGGTGGTCGGCGCGGCGGTGTTCCTGCGCTACTCGCTGGCCCGGTTCCTGCGCTTCTGGCTGCTGCGCCAGCTGGTGGAGGACCAGGCGCACATCGACCGGCTGGTGTCGGCCCTCCACAACGGCGAGGGCACCCCCGCGGCCGACGAAACGCTAACCTGACGGTCCGTCAGATCCGGGCATGCGGTCCGGGCCGAGGGGAGGAGGCCACGTGGCCGTCGTCGACGCATCCGCGCACCCAGCCGCGCTGCACCAGCAGCCGCTCATGCCCGACCTGCTCATCGCCGCCCTGAACCGCAACCTCGACAAGCCCGCGGTGTACCTGGGCGACACCGTGCTGACCGCCCGCCAGGTCCGCGACGAGATCAGCCGCTACGTACAGGCGCTGGAGTCCAAGGGCCTGGGCAAGGGCAGCCCGGTGGCGGTGCTGGCGCTCAACCGGCCCGAGGTCCTGTTCAACATGGGCGCGGGCATGCTGTCCGGCTGCCGGACGACGCCGTTGCACCCCATGGGCTCGCTCGACGACCACGCCTACGTGCTCGAGGACGCGGGCATCGAGACCCTGGTCTACGACCCCCAGTACTTCGGCGAGCGGGCGGCGGCCCTGGCCGAGCGGGTCCCCGGGCTCAAGAACCTGCTGGCCTTCGGTCCCAGCGAGGTGGACGGCGCGGTGGACTACATCGCTCTGGCCGCAGGGTTCGAGCCCCGCACGCTGCGGGCGCCCCAGGTGGCCGCCGACGACGTTCCCGGCCTGGCCTACACCGGCGGGACCACCGGGAAGCCCAAGGGCGTGATGGGCAGCTACCGGTCCGGCGCCACCATGACCCAGATCCAGATGACGGAGTGGGAGTGGCCCCGGGAGCCGCGGTTCCTGATGTGCACCCCGCTGAGCCACGCGGGTGCGGCGTTCTTCGTGCCCGTGCTGCTGCTGGGCGGCTCGCTGGTGGTGGTGCCCTACTTCGAGCCCGGCCTGGTGCTGGAGACCATCGAGCGCGAGCGGATCACCGCCACCATGCTCGTCCCCACCATGCTCTACATGCTGATGGACCACCCGGACTTCGCCACCCGGGACCTGTCCAGCCTGGAGACCGTGTACTACGGCGCCGCGGCCATGTCGCCCACCCGGCTCAAGGAGGCGATCACCAAGCTCGGTCCCATCTTCTTCCAGTACTACGGCCAGGCCGAGGGGCCGATGACCATCTGCGTGCTGCGCAAGGACGAGCACGACATCGACGACCTCGACCGGTTGGCCACCTGCGGCCGGCCGGTCCCGTGGGTCCACGTGCGGCTGCTCGACGACGACCTCAACGAGGTGCCCCGGGGCGAGCCGGGCGAGATCTGCGTGCGGGGCCCGCTGGTCATGCGGGGCTACTGGAACAAGCCCGAGCAGACGGCCGAGGCCCTGGCCGGCGGCTGGCTGCACACCGGCGACATCGCCCGCGAGGACGCGGACGGCTTCTACACCATCGTCGACCGCAAGAAGGACATGATCGTGAGCGGCGGGTTCAACGTGTTCCCCCGCGAGGTGGAGGACGTCATCTCGGCCCATCCGGCGGTGGCCAACGTGGCGGTGATCGGCGTCCCCGACGACCGCTGGGGCGAGGCGGTCAAGGCGGTCGTCGTCCTGCGCCCGGGCGCCTCGGTCGAAGCCGAGGAGCTGATCGACGCGGTCAGGACGGCCAAGGGCTCGATCCAGGCCCCCAAGTCCATCGACTTCGCCGACGAGATCCCGCTGAGCCCCCTGGGCAAGCCCGACAAGAAGACCCTGCGCGCCCGCTACTGGGAGGGCACCGACCGCCAGGTCAACTAGCCGGCCGCCGGCCCGCCCGGGACCCCGTTGTGGACCGTCAGGGCCACGTGGGACGACGACGGCTCCTCCAGCACGCGGGACAGCGGCGCATCGAGCAGGCACAGGTCGGCGGGGGCGCCGACCGCGACGCGGCGCAGCATGCCGCCGGGAGCTTCGGGGGCGGTGAGGAACAGGGCCAGGGCCCGCTCGGGGGCGACTGCCTCCCGGAGGCCCAAGGGGGCGCCGTCGACCGTGCGGCGCTCGACTGCGGTCGCTATGGCGCGCCAGGGGTCGGGGTGGCCGAACGGCGCGTCGGTGCTGCCGCCCACCGGGATGCCGGCCTCGATCAGGCTGCGGCACGGGTACAGGTGGGGCCGGTCGCCGGGATGGACCTCGTTCAGGTAGCGGTCGCCCCGCTCCAGCACGAACCCCGGCTGCGTGACGACCACCAGGCCGTGGGTCGCCACCCGGGCCCGCAGGTCGGGCGGCACCACCGAGCCGTGCTCGATGCGGTCGCCGGCCAGCACCCCCGCCTCGTCCCAGGCGGCCAGGGCCAGCGCCAGGCCCGGGCGCGTCACGCAGTGGACGGCTACGGGCCGGCCGGATTCGTGGGCCACGCCGATCCAGCGCACGAGGTCAGCGAGCTCGGGTGGGGCGTAGTCGGCCACCACCAGCTTGACCGGGCCGCGGGCCAGCGGGGCGGGGGCCGAGGCCGCGCTCAGCCGCGGCCCGCCCGTCACCATGATCCGCTGCGGGAGGTCGCCCCGGGAGGCGGCCGCCGCCAACGGGGTCAGGTCGTCCAGGCTCGTCACCGGCGTCGCGTCGGTCACGCCGGTCACGCCGTAGCGGGACAGGCGCTGGCCCACCGGGGCCAGGTCGGGCGCCGCGGGCGGGGGCAGGCGGTCCCGGAGCCAGCGGTCGAGCCCCCGCAGCCGGCCGGTCAGCCGCCCGGCGTCGTCGCGCTCCAGCCCGGGCCGGTCATCGTGCGGCTCGCCTTCGTCGAGGCCCACGACGGCCAGCGCCCGGCTGTTGAGCACCCACTCCGCCCCCGACCGGTGCTGCACGCGCACCGGCCGGGCCGAGACCAGCGCGTCCAGGCGCCAGCGGTCGAGCGGGCCGGACACGGACTCGTGGTAGCCGATGGCCCGCAGCCACTCGCCCCGGCCCAGGGCGGTGTCGGCCTGGCGCAGGGCGGTGGTGAACTGGTCGTCGTCGTTGACCGCGGGCGGGCCCACGAACGGCGCCCGCTCGGCGGCGGCCAGCGCCACCAGGTGGATGTGGTGGTCGTGGAGCCCCGGCAACAGTGCGCCCCGGCCGCCGTCCACGAGGTCGTCGCCCGGCCGGCGGGCGAGGGGGCGGTCCACGGCCGCGATCGTGCCGCCGCTCATCCGTACGTCGACGAGGCGCCCCTCGACGACGACATCTCGCAACAGCAGGCTCACGCGGCGCCCCCCGGGTCCGTCTGCCCACAAACGGCGACGAGAGTACAGCGGGTGGCGTCCCCGCCCGGGTCGGCGATCAGGCGGTGGGCACCGCCGGGAAGGCGTTCTGCACGAGCATGGTGAACTGGGCCGGGAACCAGCGGCCGGCATGCGGCGCGCCCGGCAGCGCGTTGGTGGGGAATGCGGTGTTGTACCGGTTCTGCGCGTTGGGGTCGCACATGGCGTCGAAGCCCTTGGCCGGATCGTCGGGATCGACGATGCCGGCCTGGGACACACCGTCCGACTCGCCCGGCGGCTTCACCCAGACGAACGCGTCCACCCCGGGCGTGCCGGTGTCGGCGGTGGGCCGGATGCCCAGGCCCGCGCCGGCCTGGTTGCACCAGCCGCCGCGGTGGGGCCGCCGGTCGATGCGGCTCTGGTCCACGTAGGTGTTGAGGTCGGTCGAGGTCGACACTGCGGTGGGCCGGGCCGCTCCGCCCCAGCCGTTGCGGGACGTGTCGATCAGCATCCCGCAGCCGGTGCAGCCCCGCGCCACGAACGCGGCCTGCAGGTTGGTGGCGAAGTCCCGCTCGTCGAAGCGCGGGTTGAACTCGTAGAACGTCGACGACAGCAGCTGGCCGTTGCCCACCTGCAGGTTGGGGTTGGGCATGAACACCTCGTCCAGCGGCGTGTAGTTGGCGGTGTTGGTGATGAACCCGTGGATCTTGTCGTAGCCCGGGCCACCCTGGCCGGCCGCCAGCACCTGGTCGAAGACGTTGAGGGCGCCGTCGAAGTTGTTGGGCCAACCCAGCCAGCCTGAGTGCGCGATGTCGAGGTACAGGTAGGTGTTGGACAGCGAGCTGAGCTGGCTCACCGCGTAGCGCACGCCGTCGCGGTAGGCGCCGGTCTGCTGGGCCTCGATGCAGCGCTGCGACGCCTGGGCCCCGCTCACGTTGGTGACCAGGTTGGGCAACGAGTCGGGCTCGATGATGAGCACGACGCGCAGGTTGGCGTAGGCGGGCCGGGACAGGATCGAGCGGATCGGGTCGATGTAGTCGGTCCGGTAGCGGGCGAGCCCGTTCTGGGCGATGAGCAGCTCGCCGTTGGAGGCCAGCGCCGCGCAGTCCCGGTTGGGCAGGTCGTAGATCACGATCTGGACGGCCACGGGCGCGGCGCCGTTGGCGGCGTCCTGGGACACGGCACCGTCGAGGTGCTCGACCAGGCCGGGCGCGTTGTTGGGCGGGTCGATGGCGGCGATGCGGTCCATCCACACCGCGGTCGAGGACCGTCCCACCACCCGCATCTGGGCGCCGAGCGTGCCCCCGGTGGAGTCGGCCAGCTGGTTGACCTGGGCCTGCCACAGCGGGTTGACGTAGCCGGTGGCGCCGGCGAACGGGTTGTCGACCTTGCCGTTGCCCCCGCCGCCCTGGACCATGAAGCTCACACCGGCGGAGGTGGTGCTGGCCGCGGGGGTGGCGTTGTCGAAGGCGCGGGCGGTGGCCGTGTGGTTCCCGGCGGTGAGCCCGGTGGCGCTGGCGGTGTAGGGAGAAGCGGTGTCGGTGGCGACCACGGTGCCGTCGACCAGGAACTCGACGCGGTTGACGGTGCCGTCGGGGTCGGAGGCGTTGGCGGCCAGCGGGACGGCGGCGCCGGCGGCGAAGGACTGGCCGGCGATCGGGCTGGTGAGGCTCACCGTGGGGGCCTGGTTGCCCCCGCCTCCGCCCCCGCCACAGGCGGTTCCGTTGAGGGTGAAGGCGGTGGGGCTGGAGTAAGCGCCGGTCCAGCGGCCGTTGAACCCGATCGTGGCCGTGCCGCCGGTGGCCAGGTTGGCGTTCCAGTCGAGGTTGCGGGCCGTCAGCGCGTTGGTGCCGCTCCAGGTGGCCGACCAGCCCTGGGTGAAGCCCTGGCCCGCGGGCAGCGTGAACGCGAACGTCCAGCCGGAGATGGGGTCGCCGGTGTTGGTGATGGTGATGTGGGCGGTGAAGCCGCCCACGCCGGGCGACTCGGTCCAGGGCGAGGCCTGGTAGCTGACGGAGCACCCGGGGGCGGCGCTCGCCGGGTTGTTGGCGGTGGCGACGAGGCCGGCCAACGAGAGCGCCGACGAGAGCGCTCCCACGGCCAGCCAATGAGCGACCTTCATCCGACGACCTCCTCCGGCCCGAGGTCCACCCCCCAGCCCGCAGCATGGACGTCTTGGCACTATCTGTCAATTCGACGCTACTTAGCGAGTTGTCAACTTACTGAGGCGTCAGCCAACGTAGAATCGCTCAGGTGTCTCAGAGCGTGGGGAGCGGTCAGCGGGAACAGCGGCGATTGCAGCGTCAGGACCTGGGCCGCAACCAGTTGCTCGACGCCGCCGAGGAGGTGTTCGGCCGGAAGGGGTTCCATGAGGCCACCCTCAAGGAGGTGGCCGAGGTGGCGGAGTTCTCGGTCGGCTCCGTCTACTCGTTCTTCGTCAACAAGGACGACCTGTTCCGCCAGATCTTCGTGCGCCGCAGCGCGCAGTTCGATCCCGCCCTCCGCGCCGCCCTCGACCCGCGGCACGGCCATCCGCTCGACCAGCTCCACCGGCTGGTCGACCTCCAGGTGGGGTTCTTCCGTGAGCATCCCCGCTTCGGTCGGCTCTACCTGCGCTACGCCAACGCCACCACCATGTGGGTCGAGCGGTCCATCGACCCCGAGCTCACCGCCAGCTACCGCGAGTGGCAGGCCCTCCAGGCCGATGCCTTCGCCCGGGGCCAGGCGGCGGGCGAGATCCGGGCCGGCGAGCCCCGGGTGCTGGCCCGGCTGCTGACGGGCATCGTGGCGTCGTACCAGGCCAGCGATCCCGTCGTGCTGTCCGACGATCCCGACCCGGGCGAGGCGTTTCCCCTGGCCGACCTGCACGACCTCATAGAGATGGCATTTCGCGGCTGAGCGCCCGCCATACTGGGCAGTCGCGCGGGGAGCTGGAGGAGGTCTCGCATGGACGCGCAGCCGGACACCCAGCCGGAGACGAACGCAGCCCCCACCAAGGAGCGCCTGGCCGGCCGCTACGAGCTGGGCGGGCCCCTGGGCCAGGGCCGCTCCACTGTCTACCGGGCCACCGACGTCCGCCTCCAGCGCCCGGTCGCGGTCAAGCAGGTCGAGCTCGCCGCCGGCCAGGAGGACGCCGAACGGGTCCGCACGCGCGCCCTCCGCGAGGCGCAGGCGGCGGCCCGCCTGAACAACCCCAGCGTCGTCACCGTGTACGACGTCGTGGAGTCGGACGGCTCGATCTGGCTGGTCATGGAGCTGGTCGAGGCGCCCAGCCTGGCCCAGATCGTGGCGGACGAGGGACCGGTGAGCCACTCCCGGGCCGCTCATGTGGGCCTGGACGTGCTCGCCGCCTTGGAGGCCGCCCACGCCGTGGGCATCGTGCACCGCGACGTGAAGCCGGCCAACGTGCTGGTGGGCTCGGACGACCGGGCCAAGCTGACCGACTTCGGCGTGGCCACCATCCGCGACGACTCCCGGCTCACGGCCACCGGGCTCATCGTGGGCTCGCCCTCGTACATGTCGCCCGAGCAGGCCCGGGGCGACCTGGTCGGGCCGGCCACCGACCTGTGGGCGCTCGGGGCCCTGCTGTACTTCGCCACCGAGGGGGAGCCGCCGTTCCGTGGCGACTCGGCGCTGGCCACGGCCTCGGCGGTGGTGCACGGGTCCCCCCGGCCCGCCCGGCATCCCGGCCCGCTGACCGTGATCGTGTCCCGGCTGCTGACCAAGGAACCGGCCAACCGCGCCACGCCCAGCGAGGTCCGAGCCGCGCTCAACCGGGCGGCCCGCGCCCGCGGCGGGGCGCGCGCCGCCACGGCTCCGGGCAACACCGCGG
>JBKPRV010000284.1:0-5057 GCA_046734715.1 Actinomycetota bacterium
CCTCTACCGATTCGGCTCGTTCGTGCCGGCGCCCGGCATCGATCTCGACGCCATCGCGTCCCTGAAGCGGCAGTCCGCGGAGTCGGGCGGCATCCTCGCCTACATGCAGCTCTTCTCGGGCCAGGGGCTGACGAACTTCGCCATCTTCGCCTTGGGCGTCATGCCCTACATCACCAGCTCGATCATCATGCAGATCCTCACGGTGGTGATCCCCAAGCTGGAGGAGTGGCAGAAGCAGGGGGCGATCGGCCAGCGCAAGATCACCCAGTGGACCCGCTACCTGACGGTGGCCATCGCAGTGCTGCAGTCGACCGCGCTGGCGTTCCTGTTCCACAACGGCGGCGGTGGGCTGCTGGGCGGGGCCAACAACCCCACCAACATCGACGTGCTGCACCCCTTCACCCCGCCACGGGTGTTGCTGGTGGTGCTGGTGCTCACCGCGGGCACCGCGCTGCTGATGTGGATGGGTGAGGTCATCACCCAGCGCGGCATCGGCAACGGCATGTCCCTGCTGATCTTCTCCAGCGTCGTGTCGTCCATCCCGTCCCAGTTCGGGCAGATCTACGCCACCAAGGGCATCGGGCTGCTCATCCCGCTCGTGTTCCTGTTCCTGGTGGTGCTGGTCGGCATCGTCATCGTGGAGAACGGGCAGCGCCGCATCCCGGTGCAGTTCGCCAAGCGGGTCGTGGGCCGGCGCATGTACGGCGGCCAGAACACCTACATCCCGCTCAAGGTCAACCAGTCCGGCGTCGTGCCCATCATCTTCGCCAGCTCGATGCTGTACCTGCCGCTACTCATCACGCAGGTCCTGCCGTCGGACCCCGGCAGCTGGGGCGTGGGCGTGCAGCGCTGGGTCAACGACCACCTGGTCAACCAGACCGCGCCCCTCCACCTGGTGGTGTACGGCCTGCTGATCATCGCCTTCGCCTACTTCTACACGGCCATCGCCTTCGACCCGCACCAGCAGGCCGACACCATCCGCAAGCAGGGCGGGTTCATCCCCGGCATCCGGCCCGGTCCGCAGACCGAGCGCTACCTGTCGCGCATCCTGGCCCGCATCACCCTGCCGGGCGCCCTGTTCATCGCGGCCATCGCCCTGCTGCCGTCCATCCTGCTGGCAACCGCCGACGTGCGGGCCTTCGCCTTCGGCGGCACCTCGATCCTGATCGCCGTGGGTGTGGCGCTCGAGACCATGAAGCAGATCGACAGCCAGCTGATGATGCGGAACTACGAGGGCTTCCTGCAGTGACCCTTGGGGTCCGCATGGTCATGCTGGGACGCCAGGGCGCCGGGAAGGGCACCCAGTGCGTCCGGCTGTCCCGCCATTACGTGGTCCCCCACATCTCCACCGGCGACATGCTGCGAGCGGCCGTGCGCGAAGGCACCGACCTGGGGCGCAAGGCGGGCGAGCTCATGGCCGCGGGCGAGCTGGTGCCCGACGACATCATGATCGGCATCGTCGAGGAACGCCTCGACCGCGGCGACACCACGCGGCGCGGCTACGTCCTCGACGGCTTTCCGCGCACGGTCGACCAGGCCGATGCGCTGGCCAAGATCACCGCCTCCCGGCCCCTGGACGTGGTCATCGACCTCGACGTCGACCGCGACGTGGTGCTGACGCGCCTGGCCAGCCGGCGCATGTGCGACGACTGCGGCGCCAACTACTCGCTGTCCAGCCCGCCCAAGTACGGCTGGGTGTGCGACAACTGCGGCGGCGACGTAGTCCAGCGCGAAGACGACAAGCCGGCGGCCATCGAGCGGCGCCTGTCCGAGTACGAGGTCAAGACGGCACCGCTGATCGCTTGGTATCGGGACCGGGGCATGCTCGAGATCGTCGACGGCTACGGCTCGACCGAAGTGGTGCTCGACCGCCTGGTTACCGTCATCGACGTCCGCCGCGGCTCCTAGTATCCGCGGCATGGGCCGGCGCTCGGTCGAGGAGATCCGCACGATGCGGCGAGCCGGCCGCGTCGTGGCCGAGATGCATGACCGCATCCGGGCCGCCCTGCGCCCGGGGGTCACGTTGCTGGAGCTCGACGCCATCGGGCGCGACGTGCTGCACCGGCGCAAGGCCCGCTCCAACTTCCTGGGCTACCACGGCTATCCGGCGGTCATCTGCGCCAGCCGCAACGACGTGGTGGTGCACGGCATCCCCGACGGCCAGGTGCTGGCCGAGGGCGACATCATCTCCATCGACTGTGGGGCCATCGTCGACGGCTACCACGGCGACGCCGCCTTCACCGCCGGGGTGGGGGAGATCACCGCCGAGGACCAGCGCCTGATCGACGTGACCCGCCGCGCCCTCGACGCCGGGATCATGCAGCTGCTGCCCGGGTCCCGGCTGGGCGACCTGGGGTCGGCGGTGCAGTCCACCGTCGAGCGGGCCGGGTTCCGGGTGGTGCGCGACTACGTGGGCCACGGCATCGGCACCGCCATGCACGAGCCGCCCGACGTCCCCAACGTGGGCCGGCGGGGCCGGGGCCGGCGGGTGGCGGCGGGCGACGTGTACGCGGTCGAGCCCATGGTGTCGGCCGGCAGCGATGACACCGTGGTCCTGGCCGATGGCTGGACGGTGGTGACCACCGACGGCGCTCGCGCGGCACACTGGGAGCACACCGTGGCCGTCACCGAGGACGGCCCCGAGATCCTGACCCTCCCCTGATGTAGCGGTGCCGACTAGACCTGCACCCCGGGGGTGCCCGCCAGGGTCGTGAACGTGGCGGCCGTGTAGACGGGCTCGTTCGGCGTGGCGGTCGAGTCGACCACCTGGAAGCGGGTGACGAGCTCGGTCTCGGTCACATCGCACACCATGTAGCCCCGCCGCCGGACGTCGGCGAAGGCGATGTGGGGCAGCTGCCGGATGAGCTGCTCGGCGATGTCGGCCAGGGCATCGTCGAAGCGGGAGCTGATGGACGAGCCCACCAGCTCGGTGCCGACGGCGACCGTGCTCGACGTGCCGTCGGGGTTCTCGTCCACCAGGGAGCCGGCGCCCGCGGCATGGATGTCGCCGGTCAGCACCACCGCGTTCTCCACCCCGCCCGCCCGGAACTGCTCGAACAGGCGGGTGCGGGCCGCGGCGTAGCCGTCCCACTGGTCGCGGTTGTAGAACACGCCCGCGAAGGGCAGCGAGGTCATCACCGTCTGGTTGGCCAGCACGTCCCACGTGGCCCGGGACTCGGCCAGGCCGGCGCCGATCCAGGCCTCCTGCTCCGCGCCCAGCATCGTCTGGGTGGCGGCCACCCGCTCCGGGCAGGTGGGCCCGGAGTCGGCCCCGTCGTCGCAGGGCTGGTCGCTGCGGTACTGGCGACCGTCGAGCACGTGGAACCGGGCCAGCCGGCCCCAGTCGAGCGACCGGTAGATCTTGAGGTCGGGCCCGTTGGGCGGCGCCATGCGGACCGGCATGTGCTCCCACCAGGCCTGGTAGCCGGCGGCCCGCCGGGCCGGGAACTGCGGCGCCTCGTTGGGGAACTGGGGCACCAGGCCGGCGTAGTTGTTCTCGACCTCGTGGTCGTCCCAGGTCACGATCCACGGGCAGGCGGCGTGGATGCCCTGGAGCGCGGGGTCGCCCTTGTAGAGCCCGTAGCGGTTCCGGTAGTCGTCGAGCGTGATGATCTCGGGGCTGTTGTGGGGGCGCACGATGCCGGGACCGGTCCCGGCCCCGCCTTCGTAGATGTAGTCGCCCAGGTGCAGCACCACGTCGGGGTCGTCGGCCGGGGCGCGGGCCCACAGCGGCCAGAAGCCCGACTGCCAGTTCTGGCAACTGGCGAACAGGAACCGCAGCCGGTCGGCCTTGTGACCTCGGGCCGGTGCGGTGCGCGTGCGGCCCACCGGGCTGACCTGGTCGCCCACCATGAAGCGGTAGAAGTACCAGCGGCCGGGGGCCAGCCGGGTGGCGTCGACGTGCACCGAGTGGGCGAAGCGGGCCTCGGCCACGGCGTCGCCCCGGCGCACCCCCCGGCGGAAGCCTTCGTCCTCGGCCACCTCCCAGCGGACCGGCACGTCGACCGCGGGCATGCCCCCGCCCTGCGTGGGCGCGGGTGCCAGGCGGGTCCACAGGACCACGGCGTGGGGCAGCGGGTCACCCGACGCCACGCCCAGGGCGAACAGCCCGTCGGGCAGCGGCGGCGGCGGCGGCGGCGCCGGCGCACGTGCAGGCGGCCCCCATCCCACCAGCGGAAGCGTCGCCCCCGCGGCCAGCGCCCCGGCGAGAAATTGCCGCCTAGTGCTCCCCATGCCGCGGACCCTACCGCCGATCCCGGGCCCCTGCCCGGCCGCGCGAGGCTGGGTGTCATGCCTTTGGCCGCGTGGAAGGACCTGTGCATCGACGCGTCGGACCCGGCCCGGCTGGCCGGGTTCTGGGGGGCGCTGCTGGGCTTGGCGGTCGAGGTGCACGACGACGGGGACGCCGTGCTGCGGGGAGCGACCCCGGCCGAGACCATCTGGGTCAACGGCGTGCCCGAGCCGAAGACGGTGAAGCACCGCGTGCACGTGGACGTGGGCGTCGCCGCTCTCCAGCCCGTCCTTGACCTCGGAGCCACCGTGGTGCTCCCGGCCGAGGAGTCCGGCTTCCGCTGGAGCGTCGTCGCCGACCCCGAGGGCGGCGAGTTCTGCGTCTTCGTGCGGGACGACGTGCCGGCCGATCCACTCGCCCGGCTGCACGAGCTGGCGATCGACACCGCGGACGACGAGGGCTCGGCCCGGGCCCTGGCGGAGTGGTGGGCCGAGGTGCTGGGCGGCCACGCCGGCGAGGACGGACGGGAGTACTGGTGGGTCGAGGACATCCCCGACTGCCCGTTCGCCGCCTTCACCTTCGCGCCCGTGCCCGAGCCCAAGGCCGTGAAGAACCGCATCCACTGGGACATCACCAGCGCCGACCTGCCCGCCCTCCTCGACCGCGGCGCGACCGTGCTCGCCCCGCCCACGGAGCGCACGCCGTGGCATGTGTGCGGCGACCCGCAGGGCAACGAGTTCTGCGTGTTCGCCCCGCGCTGATCAAGCCTCGATCACCCGGCCGCATGCCACGACGGAGCGTAGCCATCGCACCACCAGGGAGCAGA
>JBKPRV010000285.1:0-5264 GCA_046734715.1 Actinomycetota bacterium
GCTGGCCGCCGAGGGCGCGGCGGTGGCCGTGGCCGACCGCGACATGCCCGGCGCCGAGGCCGTGGCCACCGGGCTCGGCGGCCCGGACGTGGCCGTGCCGGTCGAGGTCGACGTGGCCGACGAGGCCGCGGTGGCGGCGGCCGTGGCCGAGGTGTGCGCCACCTACGGCGGCGTGGACCTGGTGGTGAACAACGCGGGCCTGTCGATCTCCAAGCCCCTGGCCGAGACGACGACCGCCGACTGGGACCTGCAGCACCGGGTCATGGCCCGCGGCTCGTTCCTGGTGAGCCGCGAGGCGGCGCGGGTGGCGGACGCGCAGGGCCTGGGCGGCGACATCGTCTACATCGTGTCCAAGAACGCGGTCGTCGCCGGCAAGGACAACGTGGCCTACGGCGCGGCCAAGGCCGACCAGGCCCACCAGGTGCGGCTGCTGGCCACGGAGCTGGGCCCGCTCGGCGTGCGGGTCAACGGGGTGAACCCCGACGGGGTGGTGCGCGGCTCGGGCATCTTCGCCGGCGGCTGGGGCGACGAGCGAGCCAAGGTCTACGGGGTGCCGCCCGAGGACCTCGGGAAGTTCTACGCCGGACGTACCCTGCTGGGGCAGGAGGTGCTGCCCGAGCACGTCGCCGCAGCGGTGTTCGTGCTGTGCTCCGACGAGCTGTCGCTCACCACCGGCACGATCATCCCGGTGGACGGGGGCGTGCCCATGGCGTTCCAGCGGTAAGGGGGAGACATGACCATCGACCGCAGTCGCATCGACGAGGAGAACGAGCTCCGCCTGGCCTGGCACGAGTCGGACCTGGCCCACGCGCTCGACGTGGTCGGCCGGGCGGGCGTCGACGGGGAGGCGGTGGTGGCCGAGGTGGCCCGCTTCAGCGCGGCGGCGCCGTCGTGGGCCGTCGGCACCGGCGGGACCCGGTTCGGCCGCTTCCCGGGCGGGGGCGAGCCGCGTGACACGTTCGAGAAGATCGACGACGTCGCCGCGCTCAACGCCCTCACCGGCGCCAACCGCACGGTGAGCCTGCACGTGCCCTGGGACGACCCCGGGCTGGGAGAGGGGGCCGCCGAGCTGCGCCGCCATGCCGCCGACCGGGACGTCGGCTTCGACGCCATGAACTCGAACACGTTCCAGGACAACCCGTCGACCACCCGCGACGGCGCCGTGTCCTACAAGTTCGGCAGCCTGGCCAACACCGACGAGGCCGTGCGGCAGGCGGCCATCGACCACAACCACTACGTGGTCGACCTGGGCGTGGAGCTGGGGGCCAAGGCGCTGACCGTGTGGCTGGGCGACGGCATGAACCATCCGGGCCAGGCCAGCTTCCGGGGCCAGTTCGAGCGGGTGCTCGTCGGGCTCGGCGAGATCTACGCCCACCTGCCCGCCGACTGGGAGATGTACACCGAGCACAAGCCGTATGAGCCGGCCTTCTACTCGTCGGTGAACAACGACTGGGGCACGTCGCTCCTGCTGGCCCAGGGCACCGGCGGCCGGGCCAAGTGCCTGGTCGACCTCGGCCACCACCTGCCCAACACCAACATCGAGCAGGTGGTGTCGCGCCTGGCCATGATGGGCCGGCTCGGCGGGTTCCACTTCAACGACTCCAAGTACGGCGACGACGACCTCACCGTCGGCTCCATCACGCCGTTCCAGCTCTTCCTCATCGTCGGCGAGCTGCTGGAGGCGGGCGGCGGCCGGATGCCCGACGCCGCCTACATGATCGACGAGAGCCACAACCTCAAGGACCCGCTCGAGGACCTCATCCAGGCCACCGACGCGCTGCAGGTGGCGCTGGCCCAGGCGCTGTGCGTCAACCGGGCCGACCTGGGCGAGGCGCAGCAGGGCAACGACCCGGCGCGCGCCGCCGAGGTGCTCCACCGCGGCTTCCGCACCGACGTCCGGCCGCTGGTGGCCGAGGCCCGGCGGCGCAACGGCGCCGCCCTGGACCCGCTGGCCACCTACCGGGCCGTCGGCTACCGGGCCGCGATGATCGCGTCCCGCGGCGCCGACGCGGTGGCGACCGGCCTGTGAGCCCGCGGGCGCCGGCCGTCGCGGCCGTCGACTTCGGCGCCTCCTCGATCCGGGTCGGCCGGGTCGAGCTGGGGGCCGACGGCCCGCGCCTGTCGGTCGTCCACCGCCACACCCACGCGCCCGCAGCCGATCCCGCGGGCGTGCTCCGCTGGGACTGGGCCCGGCTGCTGGCCGAGACGGAGAAGGGCCTGGCCGCGGCCCAGGAGCCGGGACCGCTGGCGTCGATCGGAGTGGACACCTGGGGCGTGGACTACGGGCTGCTCGACGCGCACGGCGACCTGGTGGCGCCCCCCGTGTCGTACCGGGACGACCGGACCGCGGGCTACGCCGCGGTGGTCAGCCGCCTGGGCGGGGCCGCCGCCCTCTACGACGTGGCCGGCGTGCAGCTCCAGCCGTACAACACGATCTTCCAGGTGGCGGCGCACATGCGGGCCGAGCGGGACCGGGCCCGCCACCTGGTCATGCTGCCCGAGCTGGTGGTCCACCACCTCACCGGGGCGATCGTGGGCGAACGGACCAGCGCGGGCACAACCGGGCTGGTCGACATCCGTGCCGGGACCTGGTCTGCCGGCCTGGCCGCCGGCGTCGGGCTCGACCCCGCGGTCCTGCCCGAGATCCTTCCCGCCGGCACTCGGGTCGGGACCTGGCAGGGCGTCCCCGTGCACCTGGTGGGCGGGCACGACACGGCCTCGGCGGTGGCGGCCATGGGCGCGGGCGCCGGACCCCGTCCGGCCTTCGTCTCCACCGGGACGTGGCTGCTGGTCGGTCGGGAGCAGCCCGACCCGGACCTGAGCGATGCGGCCCGGGCGGCCAACCTCACCAACGAGATCGGCGCCACCGGCGGGGTCCGCCTGCTGAAGAACCTGGCGGGCGCCTGGCTGCTGGAGCAGTGCCGCCCCGCCTGGGGCGGCCCCTCGATCGCCGCCCTGATCGACGAGGCCGCGGCGGTCGGAGACGTCCCGGCGGCGCGGCTCGATCCCACTGACGCGCGCTTCCTCCACCCCGAGGACATGCTGGGCGAGGTGACAGGTGCCCTGGACCTCTCGCGGGACACGCCGCCCGCGGTCGTGACCCGCCTCGTCGTCGAGTCGCTGGCCGCGGGCACCGCGGGGGTGCTGGCCGGGCTCCCCGGGGCCGGGCCGAGCGACATCCACGTGTTCGGCGGCGCCCAGTCCGCCCTCTACCGGAGCCTGCTGGCCGAGCGTTCGGGCCTGCCCGTGCATGCTGGCCCCGGGGAGGCCACCGCGCTGGGCAACGCCCTGGTCCAGGGCATCGCCCTCGGCGTCTACGCCGACCTCGCCGACGCCCGCCGCCACCTCGGGGAGCCGTCGTGAGCCTCGAGGCCATGGACCGCCTGCGCCAGATCGAGGCGACGATCCGGGCCGAGGGGAGGGTGAAGATCGTCGACGCCGCTGCCCGCTTCGGCGTGAGCGAGATGACCATCCGCCGCGACCTCGACGCGCTGGTGGAGGAAGGGATCGTGCAGCGGATCCGCGGCGGCGCGGTGGCCATCGGGCCGCAGCCGTTCGCCGAGCGCTTCAGCCGCCACGTGCGGGCCAAGGACCGCATCGCGGCCAAGCTGGAGCCGCTCGTGGGCGAGGGCGGTGCCATCGGCCTCGACGCCTCCTCCACCCTGGAGCGCCTGGCGGCCAACCTGCGCGAGGTGCGCGACCTGACGGTGGTGACCAACGGCCAGGACACATTCGCGGCGCTGCAGGATCGCCCGGGCGTCACCGCCCTGCTGACCGGCGGCCGGCTCGATGCCCGCACCGGCAGCCTCGTGGGGCCGATCGCCACCCGCACCGCCCGGGAGCTGCTGCTGCGGCGCCTGTTCGTGTCCGCCGCCGCGCTCCACCCCGTCTACGGCACCTCGGAGGCCACCCTGGAGGACGCCGAGGTCAAGCTGGCCCTCGCCGACGTGGCCGCCGAGGTGATCGTGGCGGTGGACTCGAGCAAGCTCGACCAGCGCGCCCCGGCCCGGGCCCTCGGCTCCGACCAGGTCAAGCTGCTCGTGACCGAGCTCGACCCCGGCGACGCCCGCCTCGACCCCTACCGCGACCGCTGGGACCTGCTGTGACCGGCTCCCGTCCGTGGGACACGCTGCGCTCGGTGGTGCGGTTCGGCCGCATCGAGACCGACCGCGTCGAGCGCCGGCTGGCACGGGCCGCCTCGGTCGAGGACCTGCGTCGCCTGGCCCGGCGGCGCCTGCCCGGCGGGGTGTTCGACTACATCGACGGCGGCGCCGAGGACGAGCGCACCCTGGCCGCCAACCGGGCCGCGTTCGCCGCGGTCGGCTTCCGGCCCCGGGTGCTGCGGGGCATCGAGTCGGTCGACGTGGGCTCGACGCTGCTCGGGCGGCCGCTGGCCTACCCGCTGGTGCTGGCCCCGACGGGCTTCACCCGCATCGCCGATCCCGACGGCGAGCTGGCCGTGGCCCGGGCGGCCCAGCGGGCCGGGCTGCCCTACACCCTGTCGACGCTCAGCACGCGGTCGATCGAGGAGGTGCGGGCGGTCAGCGGCGGGCGGCTCTGGTTCCAGGTGTACGCCTGGCGCGACCGCGGCCTGGTGAAGGAGATGGTCGACCGCGCCGCCGTGGCCCGGTACGAAGCGCTCGTGCTCACCGTCGACACGGCGGTGCTGGGCCGGCGCGAGCGCGACGTGCGCCGGGGCTTCTCCTTGCCGCCCGCCATCGGCCCCGGCACCCTGCTCGACGGCGCGCTCCACCCCGGCTGGACCTGGTCGTTCGTGCGCAGCGAACCGATCCGCTTCGCCAACGTCGTCGGGCGCGACGTGGGCGACGGCGCTTCCCCGGTCACGCTGTCGGACTACATCAACACCCAGTTCGACCCCGCGCTGTCGTGGGACGACGTCGACTGGCTGCGCTCGGTGTGGGAGGGCCCGCTCGTGCTCAAGGGCGTGCAGACGGTCGACGACGCCGTCCTGGCGGCCGACCGCGGCGTCGACGCCGTGGCGCTGTCCAACCACGGCGGCCGTCAGCTCGACGGCGCGCCCGCCACGTTCCCGCTGGTGGCCCCGGTGGCCGATGCCATCGGCGGGCGGAGCGAGATCATCTGCGACGGCGGCGTGCGCCGCGGCAGCGACATCGCCAAGGCGCTGGCCGCGGGGGCGACCGCGGCCATGGCCGGCCGCGCCTACCTCTACGGGCTGGGCGCGGCGGGCGAGCGTGGCGTCGACCGCGTGCTCGCCTGGTTGCGCGCCGACCTCGCCCGCACCC
>JBKPRV010000286.1:0-9458 GCA_046734715.1 Actinomycetota bacterium
GCCACACGCTGGCCAACCTGCAGGTGGAGGCGGACGGGGTGCGGGCGCTGGCCTACCGGGCGCTGGCCAAGCAGGGGACCGGCCGGCCCAACCCCGAGCTGGCCATGCTGCCGTTGGTGACCCGGGAGGTCGAGCAGCGCATCTATCTCGTCGGGGTCGAGTCTCTCGGCACCGACGGGCTCGATCTGGGCCTCGACGGGCCGCAGTCCTGGCCCAGTGGCTCGTGGGCGAGTGAGTGGCTCGACGCCACCGCCGAGGCCGCGGCCACCGGGGGCCTGCCGGCCGAGCGCGACCGGGTGGCCGGCCGGGTGTTGGGAGTGCAGCTGCGCTAGTGGACCAGGGCGGTCGCCAGCTGGGAGGCGCGCGCCCGGCGGCTGCTCAGCATCTGGTCGGCGATGATGCGACGGTGGTCCGCCGAGGAGCCGAACAACAGGTCGTCGGCCTTGGCCCGACCCACCCACAGTCGTAGGTCGCGGGCGTCGCGGTCGATCGGCGTGCCGTGCAGCTCGAGGCAGGTGCCGGTGACCAGCCGCTGGCACTCGCCGATCGCCGCCTTGGCGGAGGACGCCATGCGAGGCGCCGTGGCATCGCGCTCGGCCACCGCGCACGCGGCCTGGTAGCTCAGGGCCCGGGACATCTCGATCGACACCAGCATGCCGGCCAGGGCGTGCTCGGTGGCCTGGCCCGCGTGGGCGATGCGGCCGTCGTGCGCCGCGGCCAGGCAGCTGTCGAACAGCGCGGCGCACGCGCCCAGCCCGTCGAGCGCCAGCGCCACCGTGGCGTCGCACAAGGCCAGCTCCAGGGCCTTGCCCGCGTCGACGTCGGGCTCGCCCAGCATCCGCGCCTCAGGCACCCACACGCCGTTGAGCTCGACGTTGGCCAGGGTGCGGGTCGGGTCGAGGCTGGCGGTGCGCTTGAACGTGAGCTCCGCCGCGGGCACGACGAACAGGCCGAGCGTGCCGGTCTCGCGGCGAGCGGCCACCACCACCTCGTCGACGTCGGGCGCGCCCAGCACGTGCTGCTTGTGGCCCCGCAGCAGCCAGCCGTCGCCGTCGCGCTCCGCGGTGGCGACGACGGTGAGCGGGTCCCAGCGGCCGCCCTCGTGCAGGGCCAGGGTGCCGGTGGAGGCGCCGGCGGCCACGCCCGCCAGGAACCGGTGGGCCTGGGCGGTGGTGCCCGCCTCGCGCACCACCGGCGCGAACAGGGCCTGGGTGGGCAGGAACGGCCCGGGCACCGCGGCCCGCCCCATCTCCTCCAGCAGCACGGCCAGCTCGACGAAGCCGCGGCCCAGGCCGCCGAGGTCGACGTCGATGGTGAGCGCGGGCCAGCCGAGCCAGGTGAACGCGGTGGCCAGCCCCTGCAGGCCCGGGCCGCCCGCGGCGATGTCGCGCACCAGCCGGGGCGGGCACTCGCGGCCCAACGCCGCCCGCGCGCTGTCGCGCAGCTCCAGCTGCTCGTCGGTGAACTCGAGGTGCATCGCCAACCTCTTTCGACCGGGCGCCGGCGCCAAGCGCGGAACCTGTCGCCCGCCAGGGGTGGGGCGAGCAGCCAAAACGATACGTCGCCGCGGCGTTGCGTGGCGCCATCTCCGCGGCGAGTCCTCTATGTGGACCACCCGTTCGGTTGACACCGTTCAGCCCACTGTTCATATTCGTGGCGGCGGTGGGCTTGGGAACCCACTCCCGTGGGGGGTTTGAAGGGGGAGGATCATGGCGAGGTCCGCGGCCGGGCGGACACCAGCGCATGATGCGACCGTGGCGGCGAGTTTGCGCTCGCACGGCGATGACCATGGCAACGGCGCCTGGGTGTTCTCGGATCGGCTGCGGTGGGCGTTCGTGATCTGGGCGGCGCTGTCCTTGCCGGTGGTGGCGGTGTTCGCTCACATCGCGAGCACCCCGAGCCAGTACCTGGTGGTGTTCGCCTTGCTGGCCAGTGGCCTCTACACCACGCCCGCGCTCGTCAACACCTGGCTGGCGGCCCGGCGCTCGCCGACCCCGGACTCCTGCTGCTGGTGGCTGTGGCTGGCCGCACTCGTGCTCATGTACGGCGTGGGCTGCGCCATGGTGGTGGGCGCCTCGACCCGGCTGCGCGCCCCCACCGCGCTCAGCGCCCTGGTGATCGCCGCCATCGCCGTGCTGCTGATGACTTCGATCGTGCTCATGGTGCGGGCCCGGTCGGGGGGCCGCGCCATGTCGATCGATCTCATCGAGAGCGTGATCTCGGTGATCGTCGTCACCGCCCCGGCCGCCCTGCTGTGGGGCGAGGCGGTGCTGGAGGCCGAGGCCCACTGGTACGCGCTCCCCGCCGCCATCGCCGTCCCCTGCATGGTCTTCGGGGTCTACTGGGCCGTGCTGCTGGTCACCCGCCTGAGCGGCGACTCCCGGCCCATCGGCGCCCTCGGGCTGGCGCTGGCGTTGTTCGGTCTGACCAACGCCGTGGCGCAGACGGTCCAGGGCGTCACCGGCTTCGCGCTGCCCAGCGGCCCGCTGCTGGTGCTCCATGGGCTGTGCATGAGCCTGCTCTCGTTCATCCCGCTGTACGTGCCCGCCGCCATCTCGCCCGGCCTCGACCGGCTGCCGCTGCAGCGCCAGGTGCGCGCCGCGTGGATCCCCGCCGCGCTCATGCTGGCGGGCATGCCGGTGCTGGTGGCAGCGACCCTGGTCGTGCGCCACCGCTACGCCTGGGCGCCGCTCTACTCGCTGCTGGCGGCGGCGGTGCTGGTGGCCCTGGCCGCCCTGCGCCAGCTGGCGGGCATGCGGGAGACCCGCCGCCTCTACGACCAGGTCGCCCGCGCCGCCGAAAACCGCCGGGAGCTGCTGGCCCAGGTCATGCAGCGCAGCGACGACGACCGCCACCGGGTGGCGGCCCAGCTGCACGAGCAGGCGGTGTCGGCCTACGCCACGTTCGTGTCGTTCATGCAGACCAGCGCGCTGGTGGGTGCGGGCACGCGAGCGCCCATGGCGGGAGCGTCGGCGCTGGTGCGCGACGAGCTGGGCAAGCAGGCCGAGTCGCTCCGCCAGCTCATGCTGGCGGTGCAGCCGCTGGCCGCCGACGGCTGGGACCAGCGCCCGTCGCGGGGCCTGACGGCCGCCATCCGGGCCTACGTGGACAGCCTCTACGGCGACCGGAGGGTGCCGTGCCTCACGGTCGACGTGGACGGGGCGCTGGTGCTCGACTGGTCGACCGAGGCCATCGTGCTGCGCATCGTGCAGGAGGCCGTGAGCAACGTGCGGCGCCACAGCCGCGCGTCGCACGTGGTCGTCACCATCCGGGCCGACGGCGCGGTGGTCGAGGTCCAGGTGGCCGACGACGGCCGCGGGTTCGACGTAGGCGCCACGCTGTTCGAGTCGGGCATCGAGGTCATGCGCTCGTGCGCCGGGCTGGCCGACGGCTCGCTCGCCATCGACAGCGCCCCGGGCCGGGGCACCCGGGTCACCGCTCGGCTGGGGTCGGATCCCGGGGCGCCGGAGGACGGGTGCGAGGCCCGCGTGGTCCCGCTGCGGGTGGTGAGGGAGCCGGACCCGGACCCGGCCCGCCTGGTCTCAGTCGACGAACCGTGAGGTGGCGTACTCGCAGGTGACCCGCCACGCGGTCTCGGCGTCGACCTGGCCGGCGATGCACAGCTCGACGTTGGCGAGCGCGAACCCCAGCATGCCGGTGCTGGCCGACACGAGGTCGTCGGCCGGCAGCGCCGAGCCGGCCATGAGGGCTGCGAGCTCGGACGCGATCTGCACCCGGGTGGCTATGGCCGACGCCTCGACGGTCTCGTCGTGGGTCACCCACGGGTCGCGGAACAGCAGGCGGTAGGCCGCCGGGTTCTCGTCGAAGAACCCGAACAGCGCGGCCAGGAGCTGCTCCATGCGGGTGCGGGGGGAGAACGGCATCTTCGACGCCTGGCGCAGCCGTTGCTGGAACTCGGCCAGGAGCCCCTGCATCACGCTCACGAAGAGCTGCGGCCGTCCCTCGGGGAAGTAGTGGTAGAGGAGACCCTTGGACACGCTGGCAGCGCTGGCGATCTCGGCGAGGCCGGATTCGGCGTACCCCGTGGCCGCGAACACCTCACGGGCCGTGGCCACGATCTCCGCCCGCCTGGTATCAGGATGTTTGCGCACCCGTTTCGGCGAAGGGCGCTCGTCGCTCGAGTCTGAAGCCTGAGCTGCCGTCACGAGAGCACCATATTCCTGCACGGGGCGTGTAACAACTTACTCCTCGGTAACTCAACGATTTATCGACAGAAGGGTCAATAAAATCGTTGACACTTCGGGCTCTACTTGCCGATACTGCCGGGAAGGCGTGGCGTGCCTCCAGCTATAGTTGACGGCTGAATGGCCACGCAGAGGACTACGTGACACCGTAGGATTTCGATACCGCAGGCGCGAATCTAGCTAAACGTGCGATGTTGACAGTGACCGCATCCGTGATGGAGCGCGCGTCGCGCCGGGTCCGCCGCCCCGGCCGCGACCAGAGCCCCCTCGGCTGCCCGGCCGCCGATGCATCGCCGGTCGGTAGGACCGAACCGACCGGCGGAGGGGGCGACCGGGCAGTCTGGGGGCCTCGGGATCGAGCGCCGGGCGCGTGCCCGACCTACCAGGACCGTCCCGCGCGCCCGCATCGTGGTCGCACGGTCGCGGCCTTGGCCTCCCCACCAATCGCAAAGTACCGCGGGGGAGGGGGCTTGCCGCAAACGACCCATCCGTGCTGACGATGACCCGGTGACCGAGCACGCGGTGGTGATCGCCGGCGGCGGCCCGACCGGGCTGATGCTGGCGAGCGAGCTGACCTTGGCGGGGACCGACGTCGTGATGGTCGAGCGCCGCACGACCCAGGAGCTCGACGGCTCGCGCTCCGGAGGCCTCCAGTCCCGCACCATCGAGGTGCTCGATCAGCGTGGCGTCGCGGAGCGCTTCCTCTCGGCGGGGCAAACCCATCCGCAGCTGGGCTTCGCACAGATGTTCCTGGACATCAGCGACTTCCCGACCCGCCACAACTACCAGCTGGCGCTCTGGCAGAGCGACTTCGAGCACATCCTCGCCGGCTGGGTCGTCGGCGAGCTCGAGGTTCCGATCCTGCGGGGTTGCGAAGTGCTGGGGCTCCGGCAGGACGAAGGCGGCGTGGATGTCGAGGTGTCCGGCGACACGACGCTTCGGGCGGAGTACCTCGTCGGCTGCGACGGAGGACGCAGCCTGGTCCGCCGGGCCGCCGGCATCGCCTTCCCCGGGTGGGATCCATCGGTGAGCTGGCTGATCGCCGAAGTCGAGACCAAGGAGGAGCCGCAGATCGGCCTGCGCCGCGGGGGTGGTGGCATCGGTCCGGTGGATCGGGAGCGCGGGGGAGGGCCGTATCGGGTCGTGCTGACCGAGCAGCAGCTCGACCACACCGGCGAGCCCACCCTGCAGGACGTCAGCGAGGCACTCACCGCCGCCTACGGCACGGACTTCGGGGTGCACAGCCCGACCTGGATCTCCCGGTTCACCGACATGACGCGGCAGGCAGCCTCCTACCGGCAGGGCCGGGTGCTGCTGGCGGGCGATGCCGCCCACGTGCATGCCCCCACCGGCGGCCAGGGCATGAACACGGGAGTGCAGGATGCCGTGAACCTGGGCTGGAAGCTGGCCCAGGTGGTCGCGGGGACGTCACCCGAGAGCCTGCTGGACACGTACCACGCCGAACGGCATCCGGTCGCGGCCCGGGTGCTGCACAACACCATGGCGCAGGTCGCGCTCGCCCTGCCCGACGACCGTCACCAAGCCCTCCGCGAGATCATGGCCGAGCTGATGGGCCTGGACGAGCCGCGCCGGCGCATCGTCGGGATGGTCTCCGGCCTCGACATCCACTACGACCTCGGGGAGGGCCACCCGTTGCTCGGGCGGCGCATGCCCGACCTCGACCTGCAGACCGGCGACGGTCCCACGCGGGTGTTCACGCGGCTGCACGACGCCCGGCCCCTGCTCCTCAACCTCGGTGAGCCCGGCGGCTTCGACATCTCTCCGTGGGCGGAGCGGGTCGAGCTGGTGGAGGCCACCTCCGAGGGCAGGTGGGAGCTCCCGCTCGTGGGCGAGGTCCCGGCACCCGCCGCCGTGCTGATCCGGCCCGATGGGCATGTCGCGTGGGTCGGGGAGCTCACGGACCCGGAGCTGCCCCGCGCCCTGACGACCTGGTTCGGACCGCCGGCGGCCGCTTAGGTCGGGCGTCAGCCGGCGGCGAGCACGGGGCTGGGGAGGCCCCGGGCCAGCAGCGTGAACGCCTCGTCCAGCAGGTCGACCAGCGGACCGCGGCGGTCGCGCTCCTGCCACACCGACATCGCTACCCGGATGGCACTGAGCGCGGCGCTCGCCGCCAGCATGGGGTAGGGGTCGCGGTCCACATCCAGGCCGGTGCGCTCGGCGATGACCTCGGCCAGCAGCCGCTCCACCTCGGTGAAGCGGGCGGCCCGGCGCATGGCCAGGGAGGGGTGCGCCTGGGTCAGCCGGTGGCGGGCCATCATGTCGTCGGCCTTGGTCTCCAGGCGGGCGGCGGTGGCCAGGGCCATGGCGCGCAGGGAGTCGAACGGCGCCTCGCCCGCCGGCCGGGCCGCCAGGTCCTCGAGCAGCTCGATGGTCTCGGTGGGGCTCACCCCGACGATGGCGTCTTCCTTGGACTGGAAGTAGTTGAAGAACGTGCGGGGCGACACGCCGGCCGCCTCGGCGATGGCCTCGACGGTCACCCGCTCGGGGCCCAGCTCCTCGGCCAGGCGGACGGCCGCCGTCATCAGCGCGTGGCGGGTCTCAGCCTTCTTCCTCTCCCGTAAACCGTCGGTCATCGTCAGGCTCCGCTCGCGACGCGCTCGTCCCACTCGTCGATGCCGTCATAGTCCAGCACGTCGGCGGGCTCGGGCACGACCACCAGCTCGGCGCCCGGCTCGGTGGCCACGACCGGCGCGGTGGCGTCGGCGGAAGCCGGCCCGGTGGCATGGTGCCGGCGCGCCTCGCCCGACTGGGTGCGCAGCGGGATGTCCCGCAGCAGCCAGGTGACGACGAACCCGAGGAGCACCAGCGGGACGGAGTAGAGGAACACCATGGTGATGGCGTCGGCGAAGGCCGCCGCGGTGGCCGCCTGGGCCTCCGGCGGCAGGGCCGCGATCTGGGTGGGCGTCATGCCGGTCGGCAGCGAGCTGCCCAGGATCTCACCGACGCGGTGGGCGAACAGGGCGCCGAACAGGGCGACGCCCACCGAACCGCCCACGGCCCGGAAGAACGTGACGGTGGAGGTGGCGACGCCCAGGTCCTTCGCCGGCGCCTCGTTCTGCACCGCGATCACCAGGATCTGCATCACCATGCCGATGCCGGCGCCCAGCACCGCCATGTAGAAGCCGGACTCCCAGCGGGTGGAGCCGGTGTCGAGGGTCGACAGCAGGTACAGGCCCAGCGTGGTGACCGCCATGCCGATGATGGGGAAGCGCCGGTAGCGGCCGGTCCGGGTGATGATCTGGCCGGCGGTGATCGAGCTGATCAGCAGCCCGCCCATGAGCGGGACGAGCAGCAGGCCGGAGTTGCTGGCCGAGGTGCCGTTGGCCACCTGGAGGAACGTGGGCAGGTAGGTGATGGCACCGAACATGGCCATGCCCACCACGAAGCTGACGGCGGTGGCCACGTCGAAGGTGCGCAACCGGAACAGGCGCAGCGGGATGGTGGGCTCGTTCGAGCGCCGCTCCACCACGACGAAGGCGATGCCGGCCACCAGGGTCCCGAGGCCCAGGCCCACGATCACGGGCGAGCTCCAGGCGTACTCGGTGCCACCCCAGGTGGTCAGGAGCACGAGGCAGGTGATGGCGATGGCCAGCAGTGCGATGCCGAGCCAGTCGATGTTCACCTCGCGGCGCTGGCGGGAGCGTGGCAGCACCGCGCTGGTCACGAACAGGGCCACGATGCCGAGCGGCACGTTGACGTAGAACACCCAGCGCCACGAGAGGTGGTCGGTGAAGAAGCCGCCGATCAGCGGGCCGGCCACGCTGGCCGCCCCGAACACCGCGCCGAAGTAGCCCTGGTAGCGGCCGCGCTCCCGGGGGCTGACCACGTCGGCGATGATGGCCATGGCCAGCACGATCAGGCCACCGGCCCCCACGCCCTGCACCGCCCGGAAGGCGATGAGCATGCCCATGGAGGTGGCGAGGCCCGACAGGATGCTGCCGCCGACGAAGATGACGATGGCCGCCTGGAACAGGCGCTTGCGGCCGTAGAGGTCGCCCAGCTTGCCGAACAGCGGCGTGGAGATGGTCTCGGCCAGCAGGTACGCCGTCACCACCCACGACAGGTGGGTGAGCCCGCCGAGGTCGCCCACGATGGTGGGGAGTGCCGTGGCCACGATGGTCTGGTCGAGGGAGGCCAGCAGCAGCCCGAGCATGATCCCCGAGAAGACGATGAGGATCTGCTTGTGGGTCAGCCCGGAGGGGGCGGGGGCGTCCATGACATACGACTCTAGCCAAATATGCAGTCACTGCAACATTGCGTAGAGTGCACTTTGTCACGTTCCGGGGTCTTCTCCGATCTCGCGCAGCGCGACGCCGAGCGCGGAGCGCAGCCGGCGAGCGGTAGCCGGGGCCAGGTGGCCGGTCAGGCCGGTGCCCGAGGCGCCCTCGTCCTCGATCGTCAGCTCGACCCGCAGGTCCCCGCACCCTTCGCAGTCGTCGACCACGGCCACCGCCCAGGCCACCCGGGGCCGCTCCGAGTCGCCGGTGGGATGGTCGTCGAACGAGAAGTCGATGGACTTTTTCACGTGGCCACTCAACCAGAGGCGGGCATGGGATCCGGGGATGGCCGGGGCTGCGGGGGCGGGGGGTGTGCGATCGTGGCCCGCGGGAGCAGCACCCGGAAGGTGGCTCCGTCGCCGGGCGTGCTGTCCACCTCGACGCTGCCGCCGTGGGCGCGGACGATGGCGGCCACGATGGACAGGCCGAGGCCCGTGCCGCCCTGTGCCCGGCTCCGGGCCGCGTCCACCCGGTAGAAGCGCTCGAACACCCGCTCGGACTGCTCGGCGGTCAGGCCCGGGCCCCGGTCGACGACCTCGATGGTGACGAAGTCGCTGTCGCCGCGCCGCGCCGGTCGCAGTCGCACTGTCACCGGCGATTCCGGGGGCGAGTAGGCCAGCGCGTTGTCCAGCAGGTTGGTGACGACCTGGCGCAGCCGGGGCTCGTCGCCCGACACCGTCAGGTCGGACGCGTCCGCTACCTCCACCTCGACCGATCGCTCCGGCTGCGCGGCCCGGGCCGCGGCCACGGCCGAGCCCACCACGCCGGTCAGGTCGACCGAGTCGACCGTGAGCGGGCGCTCCTGGTCGAGGCGAGCCAGCAGCAGCAGGTCGTCGACCAGCAGGCCCATGCGGGTGGCCTCGTCCTCGATCCGGGCCAGCAGGTCCGACACCGCGGCCGGGTCGGTGACCGCGCCCTGGCGGTGCAGCTCGGCGAAGCCCCGGATCGAGGTGAG